>JBASAV010000082.1:0-5344 GCA_049650785.1 Lewinella sp.
CTAAAAATACACCGGTACATCTTACTGTCATCGATCAGGTCCCCCTCACCGCGGATGGTAGCGTGGATGTCGAATCCGAACTGCCGGAGGATGTCGATCATGAAGAAGCAACCGGACAACTGGTGTGGGAAATGAAGCTAGATCCCAGCATGGTCTGGCAAACGGAATTCAGTTATCGCGTCCGCTATTCGACCAGCGGGCCACTATACCTGGAGTAGACGGCATGTGGTTCGCGCCACCGTAACTTCACGGCTTCACTATAAAGCAACGCCGTGAGCATTGACCGACTGTACATAGCCGCCACTTCCCAACACGTAGGTAAGACGACCTGCACGCTGGGCCTGATGGCAGCCATTCAACAACGTGGTAAGCGCGTCAGCTACTGCAAGCCAGTGGGTCAGGAATGGGTCGAGCTGGGGGGCCTACAGGTGGACAAGGACGCGCTCCTCTTCGCCCGGGGAATGGAGTTTGATCTGAAGGCCGAGCTGCATAGCCCGGTGATCATCGGTCGGGGGGTGACCGCCAAGTACCTGGACGATCCCACGAAATACGAGTTCCGCACCGCCATCACGAAGGCGAGTCGGAAACTTCAGGCCCGGAATGAATTTGTCATCTACGAAGGAACCGGGCACCCCGGCGTAGGTAGTGTCTGTGACGTGAGTAACGCCCAGGTCGCCCAGTTGCTCAACGCACCCGTTGTCATGATCGTAGAGGGCGGGATCGGTAGCACCATCGACCGTCTGAATATGAACCTCGCCATGTTCCGCGAACGGCGGGTACCGGTACGGGGGGTGATCGTCAATAAGACCCGTCCCGCCAAACTTGACAAGGTGCGAAAGTACGTGGGCATGTACCTGGAGAAAAAGGGTATACCATTGCTCGGCGTCCTGCCCTTTGAGAAAGTTCTGGCTAATCCTATCATGTCATCGATCCGGCACAGCCTGAAGGGGCGGACGCTGCTCAATCGGGAGGGGCTGGATAACCAGGTAGAGAATATCGCCAGCGGCAGCTTGCTAGCGCAGGAAGAGGTGGAGAACCTGAAAAACCTGTTGGTCATCGTCAGTCACCGAAGGCTGGAGGAGGCGCTCTCCGCGCTACAAATCATTCTGCAGGACCGTTCCTTACCGGGAACGACGATTTCCGGGGTAGTAGTCACCGGCCTCACCGACGAAGAGGCCGATCTACCGCACAGCGACTTTCTAATCGCGCATAATATTCCGGTTGTAGCCTGTCCGCTGGATACCTACGGGGCGGCCGTGCGTATCAGCCAGATGGAGGTCAAGATCAATCTAAAAACCCCCTGGAAGATCCGGCGCGCGGTCGAGCTGATCGAAGAAAATATCGACCTGGATCTGCTACTTTGAAAAGGAATCCTCCGTTACCGATTCTTCAACGGGTTCGCCAACGCTATTCAGCTGGGCTAGATAGCTATCGCGTAGTTCGAAGAACTCGGGCAGGTACTCATCGGGCATCGGTTCGGCATCGGGGAAATTGAGCCGGGTGTGATCCACCTGACGGCCGTTCTCCCAGAAGCGGAAGCAGACGTGGGGGCCCGTAGCCAGGCCGGTAGATCCGACATAGCCGATGATGTCACCCTGATTTACCCGCTTGCCGACGTTCATGCCGGGTGCCCGCTTCTGCATGTGCAGGTACTGCGTAGCATAGCGACGATCGTGGCGAATTTTGACGTAGATGCCGTTGCCCCGGGTGCGTCCGGATTTGCTGATCGTACCATCGGCCACGGCCACGATGGGCGTGCCATAGGGAGCAGCGTAGTCCGTACCGAGGTGCGGCTTGACGCGGCGTTGCACGGGGTGGAAGCGACGAAGGTTGAAGCGGCTGCTGATGCGGCTGTACCGAACCGGAGCTTTGAGAAACAGGGCATCCTTGGGTTGACCGTCGAGGCCGAAGTAACCTATTTGCGTGCTGTCTTTAGAGACAAAGTAGAAGGCATAGATGTCTTTGCCACCGGTGCTGTACCGGGCGGCCTTCACCCGTCCGAATCCGGCTTCGCTGTCTTCGACGTATTCCTGCTCGTAGACCAGCTGGAAGGCATCGCCCTTTTGAACGTGGTAGAAGTCAACGGACCACTGTAGAGCATCCTCCATTTTATCGGTCAGCGCGAAACTGTGGCCGGAGTCGACCATAGCATTCCAAAGCGAGCTTTCGATCTTTCCGGCGGCGAGACCCTCTTCGATCCGGATGGGTAGCTTGACGTATTCATCATGGCCCGTGTTCTGAAGGTCCAGCTTCAGGTAGCGGTACACACTGGGTGAATAGACCATATAGTCCGGACCCTCGGTGTCGGGATCGTTCAGTATCTGGTAGGTAAGACCGGCGCGCAGGTTGCGCACATCGAGCATATCGTTGAACGTGTTGGAGGACCGCAAAGCGTCGAGCGGCTGCATACCCATGCCAAGGAGGATATCACTCAGCGTTTGACCGTATTGAATGGTATCCATGGTTACGGAGAAAGTGTCGAGGGCGACTCCGTATCGCACCGTCGGTTCGACGATGGGGAATGCTTGTAGTCGAACCTCCTTGTTGCCTTTGGGAGGAGGTGGTGCCGCAGCCACCAGGCTGCTTACGATGGTGCTACCCAACGCTATACTTACCACTAATGCAACTGCTGCCGACAATATCCGGCGCTGACGAACCTGTAGCCCTTTCTTCACGTACTAATATGTTTCTTTCCGAGTCGCAAATCGACCTGCGACAAATATAGAAAGATTTGGTACACCAGAATATTGTAGGGCGACGCGATTGTCGGACCGAAATTTATCAGGGCGTACGAACGCGGGTGGATTCCTGGATCCAGCATCCCACCGTATACGTAGATCCGACCTCTATACCTCGTTGAAATACGTCGGCCCGCGAAGGCATGTATTGGGTGTAGCGTCCGATCAGCTGATTGGCTTTGGCGGCCACCGATGGATCTACTGATTTGGCGCGTTGCCACATATCGATGGCGGGCCAGACGACCACCTGGCTGTCGAAGCCGGTACCAGGACCACACAGCGGACCACTGCTGGCGTACAGGGTTCCGATCAGCATATAGGGCTCCCCATTGGACGGATCGGCTTCGGCGGAGCGTCGAGCGTAAGCCCGGGCCTGACTGAAGTTACGCAGATCGCGGTAGTAAATTTTGGCAGCGGTCAACAGCGCCAGGCTCTTGCGTTCGTTGTCTTCCGTTTCATCTGCAGCCTGTTCGAAAAGGCGCACGGCATCGGACGACTGGTTGTTGCGCAACGCTTCGTACGCCTGGCGAATAGTACTTGCTCCGCCGGAAGACGTGGCGGCTACCACCTCACAATTTGCTTCGTAAGCTGCCTTCACTTTTTGATACTCCGGCAGGTCCTCGGCGCAAGTGGCCCAGCGCATACGACCGTAGGCCGTCGTGATGGCGTCACACTCTTCCGGGTTGGCCTCGAATTCCGGATAGTACTCATCAATGTAATACTGGCAATCGTAAAAACCCTTTACGGTTTCGAAGTACTGTAAACTGCTGGGCGCGTAGGCCTCGATCGCCTTCCAGGCCTCACAGTCGGCACCGGAACAATCGGCCAGACCCTTTTCCAACCGGGCCTTCAGCGCGGTCACGATCTCTTTAGCTTCGGATTCGTCGATGTTGCCACTTTCGTGCTGATCGACGACCAGGCGGGACATCGGGTTGATGACGAAATACTGAAGCTCTTCGGGGCCGTCCATCTCGATGCTTTCCTTAAAAAGGCCGTAGATATCTTCGTCGCTGGTACTACCCGCATAAGTGTAATAGCTGTCGAATCCCTGAATGGCCGCCATGTAGCCGTCGCTGGGGTAGCACTCACGGGCCTGCTCGTATAGCATGAGGATACTATCACCGTACGTTTCCCGCATGTCGGGGTTTTCCTGAATGAGGTAGTTGTAAAACTCTACGCCATCAGTGTAGACAGTCGGACGGCGACCGTCGGCGGCCGGGCTGGTGGCATAGACCTCGCGCCAGATGTCCATGGCGCGTTCCATCTCCCGGGCTTTCAGTGCATTGCGGTAGATGACATATTTTGTTTCGGCGTCATCCGGGTTCGGGGCGTCGGTGAATTTTGGGCAATCGCTGAGTGCTTCCCCCTCATTCGCCGTCGGTTGCGCGGTGGGCGTTTGGGCAGTTGACGATGTTTCAGTGCTTGCCGGGCCAGCCGCCTGGGGTGTACAGGCCACAGCAAAGACGGCCAGCAAAAAGCTGACCAGGAACAGGGAGTAAAATCGTTTCATGCGTGAGGTAAGGTTAGTAGCCACTATAAGGATGCAAAGCCACCGGATGTTGACGGACTGGGATACACAGATTTATCAGTTCAGCTTTATCCCTGCGCTCCGCCGCCCAAATATTTACACGGCCAAGACAGGCCCGGCAAAACCGTAGAACGTCCGAACAATTGTATGTAAAGCTTGCTAAAGGGACATACTTTTGCCCCCGCAAAACCGCATATATGAAAAAGATTAATTTTAGTGCCGGACCGGCCATTCTTCCCACCAGTGTTCTCGAGCAGGCTTCCGATGCCGTTCGGGAATTCGACAACGGGGGGTTATCGATCCTGGAAATCAGTCACCGCTCCAAATCATTCTCCAACGTCCTCGCTGAAACCGAAAGCCTGGTGCGCGAGATCGCCGAAATAGGGGAGGAGTACGCCGTCCTTTTTCTCAGTGGCGGGGCCAGCACCCAGTTTTTCTACACCGCGATGAATCTGCTCAATCCGGAGGAGACCGCCGGATTCCTAGATACGGGCTCCTGGTCGGCCAAAGCGATTAAGGAAACCAAACTCTTCGGAAAGGTCAACGTACTAGCCAGCAGCAAAGAAAGCAACTACAACCACATCCCGAAGGACTACAACGTACCCGAAGGACTGAAGTACGTCCACGTCACGAGCAACAATACCATCTTCGGCACCCAGCTTCACAATTGGCCCGAGACTTCGGCACCCCTGGTTGCCGACATGTCCTCCGATATTTTCTCCCGTCGCATCCCGCTCGAGAAATTCGGCATCATCTACGCCGGTGCCCAGAAGAATCTGGGACCTGCGGGCGTAACCCTGGTCATCGTTCGTAAAGACCTTCTCGGCACCGTCGAGCGGGCTCTGCCGAGCATGCTCGACTACCGGGTACATATCAAGGGCGGCAGCACCTACAACACGCCGCCGGTCTACCCCATCTACGTTATGATGCTGACCCTGCGCTGGATTAAGGAACAGGGGGGACTCGAGGCCATGGAGAAGCACAACGAGAAGAAAGCGAAATTGCTCTACGACGAGATCGACCGGAACCCTAAATTCAAGGGTACGGTAACGGATGAGGAGAGCCGCAGCCTGATGAA
>JBASAV010000083.1:0-6317 GCA_049650785.1 Lewinella sp.
AGATTCGTCAATCAGACGTTGGGTAGGGGTATCTAAGGTAAGCTACCCTCTCCCCACAAGGCAGTACAGCAAATTAGTATTACTGTCAAGTGCGACGTATGACTCCTTTCATCGTACAGGCATCGCCGCTTAGGAAACCAACATCAAGAAGCTGCTGGACTTTACCGTTTTAGTCAATCCGGTCCACTATGGTGCCACGGTCCACATCGATCACGTATACCGGGGCTTTTTGCACGGCGGCGTGGCCGAAGCCCGGGAATTACTCAAGATTGGTGAAGGCGAGCCCGTTCAGGATGGCTACCAACTGATCAAGCGTTTCTGGTCAGTTGTTCCGATGCGGATCCAGTTCCTAAATAAATGGATCCGTGAGATCAAGGCGGGAAACATCCCGGATTTCGCCGCTAATCTATACCATGGCATGGGGTTCGACTACCAACGGGTAATGCGTGACTACCCCCGTTTCGAATAGCGGCCACAACTGGGTACGGCTCCGCGAAACGTGTACCTTTGCGCCCATGAAGCAAATCAGCGAACTGCTCAGCCTCCTCGATCTCGAACGTCTGGAGGTAAATCTGTTTCGCGGCGAAAGCCGCACCGTGGGGAGCGCCCGGGTGTTTGGCGGCCAGGTACTTGCTCAATCGCTGGCCGCGGCTACGCAGACGGTACCCGAAGATCGCTTCGTACACAGTCTACATGGGTATTTCGTGCTACCCGGCGATCTGGAGATTCCTATTGTATTTGAGGTAGACCGTATCCGCGACGGCGGCAGCTTCACCACCCGTGCCGTGAAGGCCATTCAGAACGGAAAGGCGATCTTTCACCTGACCGCCAGTTTTCAACTCGACCAGCAGGGCTTCGATCACCAGGTGGATATGCCGGAAGTCCTGATGCCCGACGAACTGGTCAGCTACGAGGGCATGGCCAAGCAATTCGGCGATCAGCTACCGAATAACATCCGTAAAATGCTCAGCATTGAGCGACCGCTGGAGTTCCGTCCGGTAGAGTTTCACAACCCCTTCAACCGGGAGAAGTACGCGCCCAATCGCAACGTGTGGTTACGCACAAAGGGGGAGATGCCAGACGACCGTCGCCTGCAGGCCCTGGTACTGGCCTACGCGAGCGACTACAACTTACTTACCACCGCGCTGCTGCCCCACGGTCGGGCTACTGACTACCGCAATCTGCAGATGGCGAGCCTGGATCACGCCATGTGGTTTCATCGCCCCTTTAAAACCGATGAGTGGTTACTGTACAGCATGGACAGTCCAAGCACCAGCGGGGCAAGGGGCTTTACGCGCGGCAACATCTTCAGCGTGGAAGGCCAGCTCGTAGCCAGCGTCGTACAGGAGGGCCTGCTGCGGGAGAAGCAGGGCTAAGGTAGATTGGTCATAGGACGTATCTTGTGAGACCCACCGATACCCATTCGGCTACTCATGGATAATGTATACCTCCTTGCCCTCCTATTGGTCGGCCTGTTCGCACTGATTGTTTGGTCTATATACTACGTCATACGCTACCGGCGGGCCAGGACGGACACCCACGCCAAGCTCAGCGACCGTGATCTGCTGCAACGGATCGATCGGCAGCCGGACGGCTTCATGACGGTTCGACGGCTGACCGAAACCACCCAACTGAATACGGTAGAGTCCCGTACCCGCCTGCTGGAACTAACGGCGGCCGGCATTCTCGAAGCGGGTTACAACCGACAGCTCGTCAATCACTTCACGCTCCGGCAACCGCTGGACATCCGCGAGCCCCCGGCGCTATCCGCAGCGCCCTTCCTGACGGTGGAGGACATTTTGTCGCTCTTTGAGCATTACGATTTTCGCCCGCGCGACCAGGATCTCATCGTGGCTACCGGCCTACCCATGTCCCTGATTCACCGGGAAATGAAATACTTCGCCGCGGAAGGCATCGTCGATAGCCTGTCCTTCTTCGCCGGCGTCGGTAAACGTTCCCAGCGTACCTACGTACTTAAAGAACCCTACCGAAGTCAACCCGACAACTTTCGTCGTCGCGCCGAAACCGACGATCTGGAGTTGAAAACCATTTTACGGAACGATAACTTTATCGTCTAATTGAGGCCATCAAAAGTAGAGACCTTCCTGGTCGAATTGTAAATGGTTAGCCTCCGCTGAGTGATCCAGGGTCGAGTGCCTTCCAGGCCGAAAAATATCAATCAATCTCGGCCCGGAGGGCACTCGACCTGGGAATTCTTGGGGAAGGAATGAACGTCCAAGATGGAGCCTTCCAGGTCGAAATGTAACTGGTTAAGCCTCCGCTTAATGATCAAAGGTCAAGTGCCTCCCAGGCCGAGAAAGTATCAATCAGTCTCGGCCCGGAGGGCGCTCGACCTGGGAATTCCTGGGCCGGGAATGAATGTCCTAGGTATAACCCTTCCAGGTGGAAATGTAGCGTGTGAAGCCTCACCTCATAGTGCATTTTACTGCGATACAGTTTCGGCTGAGTGATCTAGGGCCAAGGACAAACAACGGACGCAAGCCAATTCGTACCTTTGCGCCGGAATTCCGTTCCAGCCCCCCTTTCGTGTACCTATTCCGGCGAATCCGTTTTTTTAGCCTACTTATCCCCCGACCAAATGCTTACCGCCACCGGCATCTACCAACAGTACGGAGACCGCGTTCTCTTCGACCACGTGACCTTTTCCATCGGTACGCGCGATAAGGTCGGCCTGGTCGGTCGCAACGGGGCGGGCAAATCGACCATGCTGAAGATCATTGCCGGAGACGTCTCTTCCGACGAGGGCAAGGTGCAGCGGGAAAGCGGCTCCACCCTGGGCTTTCTGCACCAGGAGATGGACCTGCCCACCGGCAATACGGTCATGGAAGAAACCCTGACCGCCTTCGCGCACATCCAGCAGATGGAAGAGCGGCTGGAGGAGCTTAATAAGGAAATGGAGGTCCGCACCGACTACACCTCCGATTCCTATTCGGAAATGCTGGAGGAGTTTACCCACCTGACGGAGAAGTTCGCCCTGGTGGGCGGCATCACGATGGAAGCGGAGGCCGAGCGCGTTCTTAAGGGCCTGGGCTTCGCTAACAAAGACTTCAACCGGCAGACCACGGAGTTTTCCGGCGGCTGGCAGATGCGGATCGAACTGGCCAAAATGCTGCTCCAGCGTCCGGATTACCTGATGCTGGACGAACCGACCAACCACCTCGACATCGAGTCGATCATCTGGCTGGAGAACTGGCTCAGCAGCTACGCCGGGGCGGTTATTACGATCAGTCACGACCGCCAGTTTCTGGATAACGTCACCAACCGTACTCTGGAAATCGAGCTCGGTAAGGTCTACGATTACAAAGCTGGCTACAGCAAGTACGTAGAGCTCCAGGCGGAGCGGCGCGAGAAGGCGGAAGCTGCTTACCTCAACCAGCAGAAGGTGATTGCCGACAAGGAGCGGACAATTAACCGCTTCATGGCCAAGGCCACCAAGACCAAAATGGCCCAGTCGATGCAGAAACAGCTCGACAAGATCGACCGCATCGAGCTCGACGAGACCAACACGGCGGTGATGAACCTCCGCTTTCCGCCCGCCCCACGCTCCGGCGCCATCACGCTGAAGGCCAAAGAGGTCACCAAGACCTACGGCAAGATGAATGTCCTGCGTGGAGTGGACCTGAAGGTAGACCGGGGTGACCGGGTCGCCTTCGTCGGACAGAACGGACAGGGGAAAACGACCCTGGCAAAGATCCTCATCGGCAAAATTCCCGCCACCGCCGGTGAGGTGGAGCTGGGGCACAATGTCAGCGTGGGTTACTACGCCCAGAACCAGAGTGATGCACTGGACGGCAACAAAACGTTGCTCGAAACCATGGAAGAAGCCAGCCCGCCGGAAATGCGCACCCGCCTACGGGGGATCCTCGGTGCGTTTCTGTTCAGCGGGGAAGACCAGGATAAAAAGGTGATGGTCCTGTCCGGCGGCGAACGGGCCCGCCTGGCGCTGGCCTGTATGTTGCTCAAGCCTTTCAACCTGCTGGTACTGGACGAACCGACCAACCACCTGGACATGGCCAGTAAGGACATGCTCAAGCAAGCCCTGATGGATTACGATGGCACCTTGCTGGTAGTCAGCCACGACCGGGAGTTTCTGGCGGAGTTAACGGACCGCACGGTCGAATTTCGCGACCACCTTTTATACGAGCACCTCGGGGACGTCAATACCTTCCTAGAAAAGCGCCAGCTGGACGATATGCGTAGCGTGGAGTTGGAAAAGCCAAAGCAAAATGGGTCCTCGTTAGCTTCCCCTTCACCGGCATCTTCTGCTCCTGCGCCCCGCCGCCATCTAAGTAACGACGAAAGGCGCGCGCTCCAGAAAGAAGTGAGCAACGCAGAACGCAAGATTGAGCGCCTGGAGAAGGACATCGAGAAGATTCACCTGAAGATGTCCGATCCAAATTTTTATGATGACGCAGACCGCGTGGAGAAGACCACCAACCAGCTGAAGGAGAAACAGTCGGAACTGGAGGAAGTGATGGAACAGTGGGAGGCAGCTAGTACCGATCTGGGGGAATGACCCCATGACCATGGGGCGGTAAGCGTCAGCGGTTTGTAAGCTTTCCGGCAATTATTTCGTGGACAGGAATTTTACCTTTAAAAAATTCCTAATTATGGACAGAACGCTATACTTTTTGGCGGTGCCAAGCGTATAGTACGTAACCGGTTCGCCTGGTGTTCATTTGTCTCTCATAATCCCGGAAACTTGAAAACTAACTCCATAAAAATTGTGCTCGCCCGGCTAACCATCTTGGCATTATGCCTGATGGCCTTTGCGAATACAAACCTCACCAACCTTGGCAACCCGGCCAATTACCAACGCTTTTCCCTTCCCTTCTACGCCCAACCGGTAGCCGTCACTTTCGACCCGGGTATGCTGGTCGAGGAACCCTCCTCGCTGAATAACGCGTCGATTCGCCACACCTACAACCAACTCGAAAAGCGGCCCACCCAGGTACTCCTCAACCACCTGCTGGCCGCCAAGGGACAGTACCAGCTGAACGATTTCCTGTTCTTCAAGCTGGCCCGCCATACACTCCATTCCATCTACGGCGGAGAATCTCCCCTGGTGCAGAATATTACCCTTTACAAGCTGCTCATCGATAGCGGCTTTGATGCCCGCCTGACCTTCCGCGGTGACCAGTTGTTCGTTAATGTTTACACCAACGAAGACCTCTTCGAGGTGCCCATCATCCAGTCGAACGGACGGACCTACGCTAACATCAGCTGCCTAGGCGGTGACTGCAAGGGACGCCAGCGACTGTATATCTTCAACGAACACCCCAACCCCCGGGGAAAGAGCTTCGGCTTCCAACTCCCGGCCTGGCCGCAGCTCATCGAACAGCCCACGGAAAAGGCCCTGGAGTTCAAATACCACGGTGTCACGCAAAAGATGAACGTCACCTTCGATAAAACGATGGTGGATATCATGACCGACTACCCCTTCATCCACGAGTACTGCTACCTCGATACGCCGCTCTCCCCTACCCTTTCCGGAAGTCTGATTCCTCAGCTGGAAGCCCTGATGCGCGGCATGGACACCCAGCAGAAGCTGGAGTTGATCACGAGCTTTACCCGGTCCGCTTTTGCCTATAAGGAAGACAACGAGTATTTCGGTCGTTCCAAGCCGATGGTCCCCGAGGAAGTATTCGGCTACAGCTACAGCGACTGCGAGGACCGTTCCGCGCTCTTTTTCGCCCTGGTCCGCGACATGCTTGACCTGCCTATGGCCGTCATCGCCTACGACGATCACCTGACCGTGGCGGTCGGCACCGATATGCCCGGAGACTCCTTCAATTACCGGGGACAGCGTTATGTGTTCTGCGACCCCACCGGCCCCCGCAACAGCAGCCGGATCGGCCAGGTTCCTCCCGGCTACGAGGACAAAAGTTTCACGGTAATTGGCACATATAACTAATTGGAAACTAGCTCCTTATCCGACAATCCGCAGATAATTCCACCCAGTTGGGTTGAATTGTTACATTTGCGCCCCGAACGGGCCGAAACAAATTACGACCTGAAGGCTTTGTTAGGTATTTAAAGAACAGTTAGTATGTATTGGACCCTCGAACTTGCTTCCCACCTGGAGGACGCCCCCTGGCCCGCCACTCGCGATGAGCTGATTGATTACGCTATCCGATCCGGCAGCCCCCTGGAGGTTATTGAAAACCTGCAGGCCATGGAGGACGAAGGCGAAAGCTACGAGGCCATCGATGATATTTGGCCCGACTACCCACGTAAGGATGACTTCCTCTTCAACGAGGACGAATACTAGTAGCCGCTCTGCGGACCGGCCAGCG
>JBASAV010000084.1:0-8856 GCA_049650785.1 Lewinella sp.
GGGGCATACATGTCAATGCCAAATTGGCATCGTAATTTCCCTGCTTTTCTTATTCCTGCTGCTGTTGTTGAATTCATATTTAAAATATTATGGTAAAATCTTTAATAACTCAAATAATCGAGTTTTATCTTCGTTACTCATTTTGCTTAACTCTCGTGCGGCAAATTTCATTCTACCAAGCACAGCATCCGAATCGTTGCCTTGAACTAACAACCAACTAGAATCAACCTGGTATAGGTTTGCAAACTCTATAATCTCTTCGGCACTAACTTTTCGTCGACCAGCTTCGATCTCAGATATAGCAGGTCGGTTCAACCCAATTGTCATTGCAACGTATGATTGCGAAAGCCCAGCTAGTTCTCTAGCTTTTTTTAGCCTTGTTGCAATTTCAACTCTCTTGGAATTATCGCTCATGTTGTAAGATTTTTTTCATCAATTTTTCTGCAGACTTCGCAATGCTTAGTTGCTCGTCGTTCTTGCTATCATGAAATATGTAACAGTCTTCAGGTATGGAGACTCCGAGTTTCGTTTCTAGACATCCGATCGCAGACACTAAAATCTGACTTGTTAATCCAGGAACAGTTCCTGGACAGGACTCTCGGTTCAGGGTTACGTTGATGCTCAACTTGTTCATTATATCGTTGAGAACATCAATGATTGCGGCCTCTGCGGTGTCTGGGGTTATTTCATCCATCTGATGGAATTTATTACAAAAATAGTAAGAATATCTTACAATCGCAAGTTTTCTGCTCTTTGCGGGAATTTTTTTATGAGGGCATCAACGTAGCGCTGCATTGCCATTCTCTGCACATGGGGGCACTGCATCAAACTACGCCACTTCAACATTTCACTGGCACCTCCGATCACTTTACCTCGACAACCTTAGGGAATGATGATGTCTAGTCGTTTATTGTTTCGATAGCCTCGGTTGCAGTGGGGTAAAGACTGGATAAAATTGGCTTCCGATATTGCGGTGGTGCTTGCCGCGGTTGCCAGTCTTCTACCACGACTATACTGTCCGTCGAATCACCTCTTCCTGTAAATAGGATGCGCTCGTTGTTCTTTACCTCGCGTTAATTGTAGATCAGGTAGCCCCTTGTGTGACCGAAGTGACCCATGGCTCGCCGGCTTATTTCCACGGCACTTCCGATGCAATCAAATCAGCCGTTCAGATTGGTCCCGACGGGTCGCCACTGGAAAAGAATTGGGGAGGGGGAGTCCCGAAATCCAATCATCGACAATTCTCCCGCGCCCCGGCGCAAAAACTTCACCGCTGTTGCTGGTCGAGCCGACAAGGCACCTATGATCTAAAGACACTCGACCTTAAGTGATCGTAGCGATGCCACACCGCTCCAGGGTTAAATCCTTCCAGGGTGAAATGATGTGCGTGGCGTCTCGGCCCGGAGGCCGCTCGACCTCGGAATATCGTGGATCGCCGCAACGCTCCAGCGCCAAATCCTTCCAGGGTAAGATGCTATGCGTTGCCTTTCGGACCGGAAGGCACGCGACCTCGGAATATCGTGAATCGCAGCAACGCTCCAAGGGCTAATCCGTCCAGGGTGAGATGATGTGCGTAGCATCCCAGCCCAAAGGCCACTCAACCCAGTTCTCACTCCATAACCGCCCCATAAATAGCATGCAACAAACTCTCCCGCTCCTTAGTATCATTACCCAACTCCCAGAACATGATGCCGCCGAGCTGCTTCTCCATCGCGTATTCCGCCTTCAGCCGTACGGAGGTGGTGTCGTCGTAGGTGAAGAAGATGCTGTCGGCGCGGCTGTAGAGGTAGGGGGCCTGGGCCGTCGAATCCCAGAAGCGTTCGTAGCCGTTCTTTTCTTCGTACCGTTCGCGGATGTCGCGGTAGGCGGACCAGCCGATGTGGGGACCGCCGACCGGTTGGTACAGTCCGTTGTTCGTCGGTCCGACGCCCTTCCAGGAGCGACCGTAGAAAGCCGCACCGGTGACGATCTGTCCCGGATCGACCCCCCGATCGATGCAATAATCGACGATGTATTCGACCGAGCGGGGGTGCCAGTCGCCCTCCGGCTGCTCTTCCTTAATGTTGCGTTCCAGCTGGTAGCGGCCGAAGGGGGTAGCGCGGATATCGGCCCATTCCACCTTCCCCTGGTTGGTGTGGTGGCCGGTGTAGGGGGAGACGTAGGTGACCTGGTCGTAGGTCATCACGTTCATGTAGTCGGCGTACTTCATGACCTCGTTGAGCTCGATGAAGTCGTAGTAGCCTTCCCAGCCGGCGGCGGCGAAGGTGAGGGTCTGGTCGCGGTCCAGGGCGTCGAGGTGTTCGCGGAGGCTCTTCATGGTCCGGGTGAAGTTGCGGGTGTCGGCTTCCCGGTACTTGATGCCGGCCGACCCGATGCCGGGGTACTCCCAGTCCATATCGATCCCGTCCAGGTCGTAGCGCTCCACGAAGGCGGCCGCGCTGGCGGCGAAGCGGGTGCGGGTGCTGTCGGTCAGGGCCATATCGGAAAAGCCGTCGGCGGTCCAGCCCCCGCAGGCGACCATCACTTTGAGGTTGGGAAATTCCCGGCGCCGCGCCACCAGCCGTTCCAGGATGGGGCCGGACCGTTCGGGCTCCCGGAACCGGAACTCCCCGTCGACCACGTTAGAGAACGAGAAAATGATGTGGGTGAGCTGGTCCAGGGGCAGGTCTTCCGGCATATAGCCCTCCGCCGGCACGTAGTAGGCCATGATGTTGATGGGTGGGGTTTCCGGGGGCGTAGGCGGGTTCGTAAACAGCCAGCAGGCGAGAAGTACGAGGCCGGGGGCGGTTAGGGCGTATTTCATGGGGTGTTACTAAGGGGCGGGTAAGTATCACTTGCGGGGAATCGGCCGTGGCCAAAGGTGCGCATGCCTTAAATGTACTGCCCGGCCGCTGCAAACCGTACGCGAAGTCGGAGCAGGACATCCGTCGCGGCCGCGGCTCGGACGGCTCCACCTCACCGGGATTAGAAAAGCAGCGCTGGACCCGTATTCCGTAGGGCGCCGGCGCGCAGGTGGAAGGAACGTCAGCATAGCCGAGTCGACCGCGGCGAAAACGGAGCGCCCGGGCTTTTATCAATAGCGACCTATCCCCGCTTCACCGCCCGCAAGCACATAAAGGCGGGAAAGGCATTCAACTCCCGGAAATGCTTCGGGTCCCGCTCCTCGAATTCGGGTACCGGGCGGGGTTCCAGCAGCTCGTCGAGGTAGAAGCCGTTGTGGAGGAGGGGTTGGAGGCAATCCTGCAGGGGCCGCCGGAAGCTGTCCACTTCGACGGGATCGCCGAAGCCGGACCAGGTCGCCCGGACCGCTTCCACCTCGAAGTAGCGCTCCGACTTGAAGTAGGTATACTCGTAAAAGGGATGCTCCACCGAGATCACCAGCGTGCCCTTCGGCTTGAGTACCCGGTGGAACTCCCGGATCGTCGGCCCCCATTCCGGTACGTAGTGCAGGGACAGGGCGCAGAGTACCAGGTCGTAAGCCGCGTCGTCGCAGTGCCGGAAGGGCTCCGCGAGGTCCTGAACGTAGAAGGTACCCTTATCTCCGTTTCGCTGCCGCGCGAATTCCACCATTTTCGGACTCAGATCGAAGCCCGTCACTGTAGCGCCGCGCTCGTGGAGGATCTCGGCGTACTTCCCCGGCCCGCAGGCGGCGTCGAGGACCTGCTTACCCTTTACGTCGGGCAGCAGCCGCAGCGTATTCGGCCGGTCGTAGAAGGCGTTGTGGGGTTTGTCGTCGATGCGGGCGTGGTATTCCCCGGCCAGGGTCTCGTAGGCCAGCAGGATGCGCCGGCGCAGGGACCGTTGTTGCTCCGTCATGTACGGAAGGTAGTTCAAACCACGGTGGTACCCCGTATGGGTTTTCGTACAAGGATGGAGGATGTGCAAGCGGAGATGCGGTAGGAGAGGGCACTTGAAAATGATAGGTCGGCCCCGGCCCCTCTGCACCCTGGTGCCGTTGCGGAAAGTGATAGATGGCGCGGCTATTCCCAGCGGCCCGTGCCGAAGCAGGTTGCACATCGCCTCATTTTCGACCAGGCTCAGGAAGTCCGAACAAGCTGATCGCTTCTCCACACTTCCACTATATTTTCCGTTGTCTGATTTTCTGATCATCGATTACCGTCAGCATATTCGGCAAATCAAGGGTTTTTCGCTCGAGTAAATCAGCTAAAAATACTCCTGGATCACTCGGCCTGAATGATTTCCAGCGGAAAAACACTACTCCGATGGGTTTGTATCCGGACTTGAATATCAATTCACCAAAATCACTGTCGAAGGTTACGATGATTCTGCGCTCCTTTACCGATACTCTAATAACATCTTCATCCTTTATCGAAGCGTATCCAGAGTCGGTGATGTGGGTTATGTCAACTCCCCTCTCTTGCAGGTATCTATGACTCGGTACGGGAATGTTCCCGTCAGCTAAGAACAACACGATTTATGCGACTTTCCGATCAATGGAATACACCATTGAATCTTTTAAAAACTCGTACACGTAAGCGTAAATAGCCCGAAGCGTATCCTTCGTTACCCTGGGGTAGCTTTCCATAATCTCGGCTTCGGTCCAGCCATCAGCCAAGCGCTCCATCAGGAACTCTACCGACAACCTGGTTCCCTTTACAACCGGTTTGCCCCGCAGTGTCTCCGAATTGAATTCTATGTGTTCTCTCCAGTCGATCATCGGTCATTAGGTTTGCCCGGACTAAAGATAACGGCATCCTGCAGGACTCCTCCGCTCCGCTAGTGGTTCAGGATTGAACTAAGCAATAGCTTGACGCCTTCAGCGTGGTGCTGCACGAGCGGACAAAAGTTCAGCATGCTTAACCTTACGGGCCCCTACCCGTAAGGTCGCTTAGCTACGGTGAATTTTTGGCCGGGACCGCCGGAGGCAGCCGCGAAGCGAACTGCAGCGCCGCGATGGCAAGTCAAGGTGCAGCTTAGTTCGGTCTTGAAGCACTAGGCTCTCCATGGTTAAGCATAGTGCAGGATCGGTCGAATGAATGCCAATTACCACCAGACCTGCGTTCACCAATAGTATTTCGAAACGCGCAGCTTTTCTCTACCGCCCGCCCCGCAACACCTCCACCCCGCCAAACATAACCGGATTATCGCTCAGCCGCAGCTCCTTCCCGCTCGCGGTGGTCACCTCGTGGAGGATCACTTGCTTGGTGACGACGTAGGGGTAGCGTTCGACGTAGGTGCTGTCCGTCCGCTCCGAATTGAAGTCGGCGAATAGGGCTGGCCCGGGGTAGTCGTCCGGTAGGCCGGAATCGTCGATGTGCAGTCCCGCGACGGTGATGGTGTCCGGCATGTAGCTGACGTAGCCAAAGTCGTGCTGCCCCGAGTAGTAGCCGCTGATCACCGCCGCGCCCGCGTTCGTGGGTTCAAAGGTGCAGTCGCGCAGCAGGAGCCGGCCCCGCCAGGTACTGCCGTAATCGGAGCGGAGATTAACGAATCGGCCGCCCCGCACCGAAGTGTTTTCCACGGTCAGGGTACCGCTGCCGATGGCGTTAATGCCCATGTGCCCGAGCGTGGAGTTGCGGATGGTCGCGTTAGCCACTCCCTTATGGGCGTCGAAGCGGGAGAGGACGCAGCTGTCGTACACCAGGTTCTTGCAGTAGTTAGAGCCCATGATACCCCAGTAGGTGCGGTCGTGGATGTCGTTGGTCTGGGTGCAGTTCACGAAGGAAACGTTCAGGGCCCGGTTGGCCAGGATGTCGTAGCTGCCCATGCTCACCTCGGTGCCGGCCCGTCCGATGGTGGAGTAGGTTTTATGGCCGGTCAGCACGCAGTTGCGCACCGTCACGTAGGCGCATTCGCGGACGTTGATGAAGCCGCCGTAGGGCGCCCCGTGCTCCCCTTCGCCGATGATGCGGTGTTGCAGTCCGTCGACGATCACCCTGGACCGTTCAATGACGATGTTGCGGGCGTAGTAGGTGTACTTCGATTCGGCCTGATTGGCCACGGTGATGAAGCGGCCGCCGGTGATGCGCAGGGTGTCGTCCTCGATCGGGCGGGCGCTGATCGCGGTGATGCGGTCGAAGTCCCAGATGATCGGTGTTTGCGGGTCCACCCTCCCATCCGCGCCAACTACGAAGATGTCGGTTTGTGGTGCCCCCTGGTCGACGTTCGGCCCGAAGCGGATGTAGTGGCGCACGGAGTCGTTCGTCACGGTGACCAGACTGGCGGCGGGCAGGGTGACGGGTAGGCGTTCCTGTCCGCGCCGCAGGGTGCCGATGCCTTCCGGAACGAAAGTCTCCTCCCGGGAGCCGACCGTGAAAACGGGTGCCCCGATATTTTCCACTTTCGTATCGTCGATAATAAAGGTGGCGGTCCCGAAGTCGGTAGGCGTGAGGATCAGCGCGGTCCGCTCCGCCCCGCCGAAGTAGTAGGTGCCCCCGTCGGTGCGCACCGGCAGTCCGTGGTCGTTGGCGTAGGCGTGGGCGGCCGCGATGGCTTCGCTGGCGTCGGTCATGCCATCGGTCGCTGCATCGAAGTCGCGGTAGGTGACGTAGCCCCGCTGGCGGATGGTTTGCGCTTGCCTGGTATCCATCTCGTTGGAGGTAACGTCCTGGGCCGACATTACGGTGGCTAGGAAGAGGGTAAGCAACAGCAGGGGGTAACGCATGATCGTACTAATTTCCCGGCTATCCTGTTCTCCTATGGAGTGACCGGGGTAGGGTATAAGGTAGGGATTGCGGCGGAGCGCAGGTGGAAAGGGGGCTAGGAAAGGGTTTTCCTGCTGGACTCCCACCCTCCCTTCTACGCCCGCAACCGACGCCAAAACCGAAGGGCACAAAAGGCAGGGATCAGCACGACCAACAGGCCAAATAGCAGTCCTCGCAGGGTGAATTTCAGCGTCTGATTCGTATCGATATCGTGGCAGTGATTCCATATTTCCACGATTTTGCCTCCTCGATGGGGAAAACGTTGATGATCGGGATCGATCCGGCACCGAGCAGGAATCGGCCGATCCGGGTTTCGGGCTCGTAATTGGCGATCCAGCGGGTGGCTACCCGGTCGCCTTCCGCGATTTGATAGTCTAGGGTACAATTTAGTTTTCCTTAGTCCCAGAAGAAGTCGGCGATGCGCTTTTGCTCTGCGGCCGTTTCGACGACGCCCTTGCGGCTGCCGATATCGTGCACGGTGTATTCATCGGCCACGTATTTATGGTAGGTATCGGTAGTGTTTTGGAACCAGAGGTCGTGGTAGAAGCCTCGGGCAATCTGTTTATTGATTTCAGTTTGGTGGACGGGGGTATCCGCGCCCAGGGCGGCGGCTGATATGCCCAAAAATATAAGGAGGGGAAGGATGCGCTTTATCACGGTAGGTGAAGTTTTAGTTCTACGCCAAAATTGGCCGTGGACGGAGCCCCGCATTATTGCCGCCAGACGAATCGCAGTGCGAAAAGCCGCGATTCAGATAGCAGACGGCAATTTTCCGAAGTACTGTTTGAAGGTCGCCGTGAAATTGGAGGGGTGGGCGTAGCCGAGTTCGTAGCTGAGCTCGGAGGCCGTCTTCCGCTGGTGCATTAATTCTTCCCGGGCGTACTCCATCCGGATGCGGTTCCGGTACTGCAGCGGGGCCAGGCCGAATACCAGCTTAAAGGATTCCTTGAATTTGGTAACGCCCATGCTGGCTTGCCGGGCCAGTTCGGCGAGGGAGGGTACCTGCGTTTCGAGGGGGTTGCGCAGGGTGCGGAAATCTGCATGATCCGCCGGAAGAAGATCGTGTCGCCCCCGATCCGCTTCTCCTGGCTGATTCGCGAGAGATTGATGTGAACGAACAGCCAGGGCGAGTCCGGCGGATTCGTGGTGTACATTTCCAGCGGTACCCGGAACTGCGTAGCTCCGAAGTGGTAAAGCTCCAGTTTGCCCGGAAAGTGAAGCTGGATCGCTTTGGCCTTCTTCGTCCCGATGCTTGGGTGGATGGTAAAACCGTTTTCTAGGTCTTCTCCGCCTATGCTCTCCTTGAACTGGTTGTGGGTGTTCTTGGAGATATCGATGTGGAGGGTCATCTGGGTAGGGCAAGGTCAACGTGGAAGTATCACTGGATGTACGTTGATTTCAGAGGGTTGACCGTACCAGCATTCGTACCGGACAGTTTAGGAGCGTGTCTGAAATTGCGATTTCTCCCGTTTGAATTAGTAATACCCTGCCAGTCCCGTTTTGAAAGTCCCCAAACTCTTCAAACATGACGCAGCGTTTGCTCGGTTGACTGACAGGTTGAGCCATACAGGGTGCCAGTGGCGCAATCTGGACAGTCCGTTTCCCACAGCAAGACACCTGCTAGACGATAGCGCCTTTACCGGCAGTTCAAGCAGCTAGTAAAGCGTATGTACTCGGTTGCTTTTGCGTGCCCGGTACGTGATCCCAACCAGCGGGGTTCTGTACTAGTAAACAAGCCGTGGGTAGTTAGAGACGCCGTGCAAGCGTTAAAAACACATCGATATGGGCAGCTTTCTACTGAATAATACGAAAATGATAGATGTTTTAACTTAATTGTAAGCACTTTACGTACATCGTCCTTGGTATAGGGATGATCTTTTTTGATACATACACTACGAACACACACATTTACCTATGCGCAAGAACCTACCCGCGTATTTAAGATTCCTCCTGTCCTTTAGTCTCTTATTGGCCTTCGCTGACATTCAATCACAAGCTCTTTTCTGGGTCAATGGGTCCGGAGACTGGGACGATCCCGATCACTGGTCGGAAACTTCGGGGGGTATCAGTGCCGGTATGATTCCGGACCAATCGACCACTGCGTCTTTTGACGATCAATCCAGGCTCGATGCATCCTCAGTCGTCACTCTGCGTGCCGGCACTTACTCGGTCCAAGATATCAGTGTGGTTG
>JBASAV010000085.1:0-12206 GCA_049650785.1 Lewinella sp.
TGTTGTCGGTGGCTATCACCTGCAATTCGTAGGTGACTTCGCTGACACCGGAAGGTATGGTCAACGAAATCGGCCCTTCGTAGACTGCCGGAGCTATGCCATCCACGCTATACTCGAGCGACTTGATTCCGCTGCCGGAGCGATCTGTTGCAGAAAGTGCCACAGCCACGTCCCCGCGGTAATTGCCAAGTCCGTCAGACTGACCGTCAATATTCACGGCGATCAGCGGTGGAGCGTTGGTCACGTCGATCTCGGCGATGTTGACGTACAGAATCTTGGTATTGCCGTCCGCCGGGGCTCCGACATCGTCGAGGGTGAGCTTACCATCCAGTACTTCCACGAGCGCAACGCCCGACCGGTAATACTCACTGGTGGTGGGTACGAAATCATCGATCACGATTACCCCTTCGGCCCGGATGGTATGTCGGCTGTCGATGTAATCCGGATCACCGGCGGCCAGTTCCACTTGGTAGGTGCCGTTAGGCAAGGCTATTTCCCAGTCGCGGGGAACATTATTGTTGACCCGGTCTAACATGTTGAGGGACCGCAGCAGTTTGTTGGCATCGGAACTGGTTTCCGTTACACCCCGATCAGAACCACGTGCCTGAGCGGTATTGTCAATTGGCAACCGGGTTTCGGGATCGATCCAGCCATATTCCAGGCCGTTGCCGCGATTTCCGTAGGCTGCTCCTACATCAGCTAGGTAGTTCGACGGAGGCGAGAACGAGGCGTCCTGGAAGTTGATCCGGGTGCTGTACACGGCCTCACGCGTGACCGAAGCGGTTATACGCAACGTCGCCGGAGCAAAGCCGGGAGCGCTAGCGGTGACGGTGCCTTCGTAAATACCCTCTTCCAGGTTGGTGGCATCGACGCCGAAATCCATCGGCGTGCCCAGATCGGTGGCACCGGGGAGCACAATCCAGGACTCACTGGCAATCAGGGTTACCTGGTTGCTGCCCAAGGCCGAGCTCGTAGTCAGGGTGCTGCTGCGCACTTCGGACTCTTCGCCGGTCTGTACCGGAACGTTCAGGCTCTCGGGTGAAAAGCTCAATACCTGCGCTCCGGCGGCATACGGCTTTACATTAGTCAGCACGTATACGTAGTCCTGGTAGTCTCCGTTGGTCGCATCTTCAAAGGTGACGAGGTAGCTGTTGGCCACCAATTCTCCGGCCCGGTCGCGCACCGGGTAAACCCGGCTACGGTGAGCGATGCCCGAATTGAGGACATCTTCGGTGTAGTTAACGCGATTGAAGGTATTGGACTTCACGTAGATTCCGAAGAACGCACCCAATGGGTCGAAGCTATTGGCGGTGCCTTCCTCGACGGCGGGATACAGCGTTTGCGCATTCGGTAAGTCGCCTTCGCCGAGTTGTACGCCAACTTCGTTTAGGCTGATGTCGCCGGCGAGGTTGGTGTACCAACCAAAGGGCAACCGTTCGGCGGGCGAATAGCGAGCCACCGGTGTAATACCTACGCGACCCGGTCCGGCTGCTTCAAAGAGCGGGGCAAGAACCTCTTCCCCCATGGGCGAGGGGTTCGTGTTGCTGGTCAGGCCCGTCCAACCTACATTTATACCGATTCCCAGGGCGTCTACAACGTCCTGAAGCGGGGGCTCCTCTCCACCTTCGAAACCGGCCTTCTTCAGACCGTGCAGGCCGACCGAAAAGCCTTCTCCGGCGTTTCCGTTCCCGGTAAAGGTCATCCGGGCCTCCTGGTAACCCAAGTCGCTGGAATTAAGGGAGGGAGCAAAGGTGACCTGGTAGCTGGTGCTTTCACCCGGAGCTAACGTAAGGCTGGTTGGTCCGGTGAAGGTATACTGGCTGGCAAACGGGCCTTCCTTGATGACGTCGATGATCGTCAGCTCGGCGCTGCCCTCATTGGTAATGTCGAAGCTTTTGGTATCGGTACGCTGACCGTCATTGTTGACGGTTACTTCGAAGAGCAATTCTTCGGGTGCGGCGGCAATAATTGCCTCTGGCAGCGCCGGAACGTCAGCCCGTAACAGGACCAATTGCTGTCTGGTCCCTCCGGCCCGGTCATATTGGGCGGCGTAGAGGTTGCCGGTGCGAACGTCCTCGATCACCTCGAGGGGATCATCCATACCCTGCAGGCCCGGTACATCGGGGTACTGTGCGATGACGTCACCCGAGCTATTACCGGGTTGTAGAACGATAATGTCGTCCTGTCCGCTGAAGCGGGTGACCAGCAGCATGCCCTGCATTTTGCCGTCGAACGCGTTGGACTTATACTCGATGGCTCCGTTGGGTGACTTGTTCTTACCGAAGTCGAAAGCGACCTCCATGTAGTTAGCGTCGGGGCCGAGGTCATTGGGGTACTTGCTGACGTCGGTATAGGAAGATTCGGCTTGCCCCGGCAGATCGGAATATGCTTTGCCACCGTGGTTCAGGATGAACTCGCCGCGGTAAGGGTTGGGGTGTCCGTGATAACTTCCCCCGCGGGACTTGAAGAGCCAGTCTTTCTGCGTTTCGCCACCCGTCACACCCGGAATTGTCGGATTGGTAAAGTAGGTGCCGTTCGGTCGGCGGACACCACCCCGGTCGGGATCTGCCATCACGTAGGGCAGGGAAGCCGGGGTGTTCGGAGAGTTACTGTTGTTGCCCGCCGTACCGTTAGTGGGCACGTACATCCAGCCATTGGAATGGAAGACCATGTCGTAGGCGTTGCGGATGCCGGTTGCGAACAGCGATACGGGAGAATCGACCGAGTAGGGGTTGTACGTACCGTCCGACATCGTGATACCGGTGCCGGGCGCCGCATTGATGACGGAGATGTTATCGGTCGTGTAGAGACTCAGCGGGAGCTGAGCCGGTAACTTATCCAGTTCGACGCGCAGGACGGCGGCGGCCAGCAGCCGCTCGGGGCGATTTACCCAGGCGGGATCGGGCTCGCCACCGGCGGAGTTACTACCCTGAACGATGAACAGGTCATTTTCCGGACCTACCACGACGCTGTTGGTGAGGTGGTCCTTGGCAGAGCGGGGCAGGTGAATCAGTACGTCTTCTACGTTTTCTAAATTCGGGCCGCTGATGCGCGAAAGTTTACCGTCCCATTCCGGCCCGTTCGTTAGCGTCAGGCTACTGTGGGTAATGTAGGCTACCAGGTTTTCGGCAGTTGCTTCGGGAGCGAAGGTCAATCCGATAACCAGTCGATCGTCCGAAGCCGGTACGCCCGATTCCGGATGGTTACTGCCCTGCAAGTCGATCATCAATTCCTCCAGGTTTGTGAGGGTTCCATCTTCTGCAATGGTCCAGCGCTTGATGATTTCACCGGTGGTGGAACCGTACAGCTTACCATCGGGTCCGATGACCAGGCTGGTGAAGCGGTCGGCCACACCCTCACCGAGGGCGCCGCCCTTGACGGAAGTAAAGCTTACGCCCGTGAGGTCTACCGGTAGGTTGGTGTCATCGGCGGATGTAGTGGTAAAGGTGGAAACGAAGGGCTGGAAAGTGATGCGGGTGTTCAGGTCGTCCACTTTGTTAGCTTCCACACCGGTAATCTCGAACACGTAGACGGTCGATTTCTTCACGTTGCTTGTAGGCGTCACCGTGATGGCATCACCGCCACCGGTATCGTTAGCGTTGATCTCTACTTCCTCCAGGCCGTTGGCGGTCTGCTCGAAGAGCTTGACGTTGCCCTCGATGCTGTTTTTATCCAGCTCATAGCCATCCGGTGCATTGACGACGGCATTGATTTGAAAATTGGTCACGGCAACGTTCGTTTCTCCGTCGGCGGGGGATACCTCGGAGAAGAAGGCGATCGGTTCGCCGTTGACGCCGGCAATTTCCACCGCCATGATCTTGACGTTAAATCCGCCGGTGGCGGACAGCGTCAGGCGACCGTCGGTCAGGTTGACACTGCCGCTGCCGGTAAATACATTCTGATTGCTTCCAGTGCTTACCGTATTGTCTACGATGACTACGCCTTCGGAGCTGATCAGGTGACGAACGTTTGATTCGTTTTCGGTGTCCATATCACCGACGGTCACCGTGACCTGATAGCTTCCATTGGGCAGCTCGATCTCCCAGGCGCCCGGCGAGGTAACACCATTGGTACCGCCCGTATCGCCGTATAGCATGTGCATCAGCGTTTCCTCCAGGGTATTCGCATCGGGATCGGGTTCGCGATTGCGGCCGTTGCCGACCAGACTCACCGGGGTGGAAGTTCCCGGCGTGACCCAGCCGTAAGAATAAGCACCCTGATTGGCATAGGCGAGACCGTAGTCGCGCAGGTAACCATCCGGTGCCGGCGTATTGGCATCAGAGAAGTTCACCCGAAGGGTGGACGCAACGGGTGGCGCGGCGGCCGGTTTGACGTTGCGGGCGATGACGACGATATCCTGATAATCGAAGCCACTGGTGTGCTCTTCCGTGGCAATGACATAGGCATTGTTTTCCCCGGGTAGGGCGTAGACCCTCACGTGGTGCGGGATCGCCCCCGAGAAGGTATTCAGCGCGTCCTCACTGTATAGATGACGGTTGGCGAAGGCCGGCCACCGGTTGTAAAAACCGAAGGCGTCGGTTCCGGGATTGAAGGTAAGGGAGCCCGTAGCTACGGGGTTCAGCGTTTGACCACTGCCGGTACCGGTAAGGTTGACGGTAAATAGCTCGTTGAGACTGTTGGCTTCACCGCTAGCGTACCATCCAAAACCCGTAATCGGGGAGTTACTCTCCGGTCCGTAGACGGATAACAGTTCAATCGTAACGTCACCGCTACCGGCACGCTCAAAGCGCTCAATCTTTACCTCATCGCCTAGCAGGTCGTTGTAGGTCTTCCCACCGGCCAGATCGATTTGATTGGTGCTGGGCTTCGAGTCGCCCACTGCAATGCCGAGGTCGTAAGCGTCGAAAATATACTGCAGCGAGGGCTCGGCCGTGCCGCCGGATCCATCCTTGCCCAGTCCGCGGAGAGCCAGCGTGGCGTCCGTAGCGTCCGTAGCGGATACATTGACGCTAGCGATTTCCACTCCTTCTGCAGTGGGAACGAAGCGGACGGTAATCGGGGCGGATTGACCGGGGTCAATTTGGCCGGGGAGGGAGTTGGTGACCAGACTGAAGGTCGTGGACCCGGAGAGGGCCATCTGCGCGTTCAGTAGGGGCGAGGTACCCGTATTGGTAACGGTAACCGTCGCTTCCTTGCCAGTGGCTCCGGTCACTTCGTCGATAACGATGCGGGAATCACTCAGCGTGATGATGGGCTCGTCGGCGGTGATGCGCACGGTGATATCGAGTTCGGCACTGGCGTAGCCATCCGCTGAAGCAATGACCCGGGTAGTATAGGTACCGATGGTCAGGTTCGGCTGAATACCAAATGTTAGCGTACCGGCGGCAGGCGTGGTGGGTAGTATTAGCCAGCCGGATGCATCGGGATCTTCGGACAGCGTGATAGCCGGAGTGGAGTTATCGCTGACGGAAAGCACTACTTCCTGGTCCGGGATGGTGGATCCCTCCGCGAAAGCGATGTCGATTTCAGTGGGAGCAAAAGCCAGGGCAACCGGCGGGGCTTCGGTTTCTATTCCAAACTCCGAGAAGGTGAAGGTCATCGCCTCCGACGCGAGTGCCCGACGGTGGGTACCGAATACGCCGGCGTAGGATAGGGCCGGAGTGGTGGCACTGCCATCGTGGTCGCTACCGGTAAGGAAAGCTGCCGGTAGGGCAAGGCTTCCTACACCGGTTTCCGTAATCTGGATCTCTGCATTGCCGTCAAGCTGGTAGTATCCCGTGGCCGTGCCCGAAGCCGGATCCACTTCGATGCGCAGGCCGATCGTGCCGGCCGTCGTAGGAAGATTGCCGGGGTTGATCTCGGCCACCAAAACGGTGCCGGGAATTGCCGGATCGACGTTTTCCAGGGAAAGTTGAATTTCCTGCTGCGTATCTGCCCGCTTGATAACCACAAGCTTGAGGAAGTTATCCTCATCCAGTCCGTACCACAGACCGCCCTGTTGGAAATTATTGCCCAGGCTTGCAGCAAAATCCGGCTGATCCATCACCGTGGTGATGTTGAATGTGGTGGCCTGCGGAGCAATGCCCACCCCGAGGGCATTGACCTGCGTATTGTTGTCACTGCTGGCCGGGGGCCGTTCATAAGCAATACCCTTGGTAGTCGTGATCGTCAGCTTGCCACCCGATAGCTGCAGAAGGTCTTCTTCCAGGCCGGGAACCTCGGGGTTCGACGGGACTGCCGGAAACTGGTTGACCGACGGGGGATCGACCATCGTGAAGCCCGTTCCGACGATGCCGCCCGACGCACCGTCAAAGGTGAGGCTGAGGGGTAAACTGACCGCTATCTCATCGCAGGGCAGCGTGGATATTGGCGTACAGGCTACCTCCGGGGGCGCGACTGGGGTTACGGTAATGGTCACCGTAGCCGTGGTGGCGGCCAACCCGTCGCTGACTTCAACCTCCAGCTCGTACGTGTCTACAACGGAGGGATCCAGAGCGGTCAGCAGTGTTAAGTCGCCGGTGCTCGCGTTGATGGAGAATGTATTTGGCGTAGTTGCACTGAGCAGGCTATAGGCCAGCGTGGACTGCTCCGTATCGGTTGCTACAACGGTCGCCACCGTAGTATTGACGTCGGCATCTTCGGGTACGGAGTACGACTGGTTCGCGACCGTGGGGGGCGTGTTGACGGTTGCTGCGCCTTCCACGGAGAAGTCTTCAAAAACAGCGTCAAATGTCGTACCGTTCCGGTAGCTGGCGTAGATGCCGGCAAAGCTGAGTGGATTGGCAGGTCCCGTAAGCGAGCGACCGGCCAGGTACGTGGCGGGCAGGGGAAGGTGGGACGTACTGGCATCGGCCACGGGCTGTTCGGCACCGCCGTCCAGGGCGTAGAAGGCCGAGATCGTCGATGTCAACGGATCGATCAGTAACCGCAAGGTTACATCCTTCCCGGAGGCACCAACGGTGATCTGAATTTGGTCGGCATCTTCAGATACGCCACCCAGCTCGCTACGTAATTCAATACGGTCGCCGTTGACGTTGAGCTTAACGAAGTTGTCTTCGTCCAACCCGTACCAGAGACCGGCTTGCGCGGAACTTGGTCCGGTCACTATGTCGTTCAGGGTAGTGGTGAGACTAAAGGGCTGGGAAACATCCGAAAGGCCTACCCCCAGGGTGTTGATCTGATTATTGTTATTGGAGGAAGTTGCGGGAACGCGGAAAGCAATGCCCTTAGCCACTGTCATCACAAGATTCCCGCCGTTAACGTTTAACAGGGAGGGCTCGTATCCATTGACTGCGGGGTAGGTGGGGTCACCATCCTCTGCAAGACGCGCTTCGCTGTGATCGTCTACTACGGTAAAGCCGGTGAACAGACCGGTAGCGTCCTGAAGCCCGCCTTCCGCTCCGTCAAAGGTGAGCGAGTAGGGTAGGGCCACGGCGAGGTCTGCACACGGTAGAAGACTGACGGGGTTACACGGGGCTTCCTCGACTACGATGGCGATGGTCTGCTCGTCTGCCTCGGTACCGTCGGAAACGGTCACCGTGATACCGGAATAGATACCCGCATCACCAGCCTGTGGGCTAATCGTAAGCGTAGCGGTACGATCGCCATTATCGGAGAAACCAGCGAAGGCCGGCAGGTCACCTGACACCGAAAGAGTCAGTGGGTCTAAGGCATCCGGGTCCGTGGCTGTAAGGGTATAGGTGGCTACCTGCCCCACCGTGGCGCTCAGGTCACCGATCGCGGCCAGTGCGGGGGGAGAGTTGCCGGTAACGAGTGATATCAACTGCGATTCCGGAAGGCTGGATTGGTCAGCGGCATCCCGCACGATCAGTTCTACGGTGTAGTCACCCGCGATCGTGTACTCGTGGGTGGGCATCACACCGGTGCCGAGCGTGCCGTCTCCGAAATCCCAGGCGTAAGCCAGGCTGGTACCCTCGGGATCGCTCGACGCGGAAGCGTCAAAATTTACGGTTGCCGGGACGGTGCTGCCATCGGCGGAGGTAGTGAAACTGGCCGTTGGCACCTCGTCGACGTCGGCAATCGTTACCGTAACGGTAGCTGCCGTAGTGTTTACACCGTCGCTGGCGGTTACGCTTAGCGCATAGCTGGCCGTGACCTCGTGGTCCAGCGTTCCGGCTATTCTGAGCTCACCCAAACTTTCATTTAGCACGAAGGTGGCCGATTCGTTGCCGGAGGTAATCGAAAAGGTCAGCGCTTCGGATTCCGGATCGGTGGCACTTAGTGTGCCGATGAGCTGCTCGGTGGGGCTGTTCTCGTCTACGCTAAATGTCTGGTCGGCAAATAGCGGCGCCTCGTTAGGGGTGTCGGCGGTGACGCTGAAGTAATCGAAGGTGGCATCGAAGGGCCCGCCATTGCGGTAGGTAGCGTATATACCGGCAAAGCTCATTGCCTCCGCTTGCTCACCTAGTGACCGCCCGGTAAAGAAACTTGCCGGCAGGTCCAGGCTGGACACACCTTCGACTTCGAGGAGCTGTTCGGCTCCCCCGTTGACCGTGAAGTAGGCCTGGACATTCAGGTTGACAGGGTCGATGTAGAGGCGGAGAATCACTTCCTGACCCGCTACCCCGGCGGCTGCCAGTTGGATACCATCGGCGGCCGTATTGCCGGACGCGCTGTTTATTTCCCGCCGCAGTTCCACGCGGTCGGCGTTGATATTCAGCTTGACGAAATTATCTTCATCTAGGCCGAACCAGAGGCCCGCCTGAGCGGAACTCCCACCGGTTTGCAGGTTCAGTAACTGCGTTTCTACGCTGAAGGGCGAAGAGAGGTCCCGGACGCCCACACCGAGATTATTGATGTGCGTATTCGTTCGGATATCCCCGGTCCGGGCTAAATAGTTGATGCCTTTGGCGGCGGCAACGGTCAGGTTGGTTCCGCCAACGGTCAGGCGGGAGGGCTCGTAACCGTTGACTTCGGGGTAGGTGGGTTCCCCATCCTCTTCAAGCCGTGGCTGGCTATGGTTGTCCGCCATGGTGAAGCCGGTTTCCAGTCCGGTAGCATCGACCAGTCCGCCTTCCGTACCACCAAAAGTAACCAGGTAGGGTAGGGAAACGGCTATTTCATCGCAGGGCAGCAAGCTCACCGGATTACAGGGGGCCTGCTCGACCACGATCGTAATCGTTTCCTGGGCGGATTCCGATCCATCGGACACCGTCACCAGGATGTTTGGGTAAATACCTACCTCCGCAGCCGCCGGGCTCATCGATAGGGTAGCGGTCCGGTCGCCATTATCGGTCAACGTGGCAAAAGCGGGCAATCCGGTAGCCTCGAAAGTGAGTCCGTCCAGGTCATCCGCGTCGCTTGCCGTAAGGGTCACGTTCTCGGTTTGCGTAGCCTTGATCGTGAGGTTTCCTATGGCGCCGAGCGCGGGAGGTGAATTGATTGCGGTAAACGACAATACTTCGGTCGTTTCCTCACTCACATTAGCCGTAGCATCCGTGACCTGCAGACCAACGGTGTAGTCACCGGCAACCGTGTACGTATGCGTTGGATCAACGCCCGTGCCGGTAGTGCCGTCCCCGAAGGTCCAGGCGTAAGTAAGTAGGCTGTTTTCCGGATCACTGGACGCGGAAGCATCAAAGCTTACGGTCACCGGAACGGTGTTTCCCGGAGCGGAAGCCGTAAAGTCGGCCGTTGGCAACTCATCTACGTCCGTAACACTTACCGTAACCGTAGCGGGTACGGTGGTCGAACCATCACTGACCGTTACCGAAAGCGTGTAGGAAGGAGTGCTTTCAAAGTCGAGCGGCTTGATTAGCACCAGTTCGCCCGAATTAGCATCCAGGCTGAAGGCCGCCTCGTCGTTGCCACCGGTAATAGCAAAAGTCAAAGACGCGGATTCGGGATCCGTCGCCTCTACAGTAGCAAAGGAAGCGTTCAGGCCCGCGTCTTCCGCAACGGAAAAGGTCTGGTCAGCAATCACCGGAGGTTCGTCGACGGGAATCAGGTCCACGATGAAATTGTCATAGACCGCATCGAAGGTGCTACCGTTGCGGTAGGAGGAGTACAGGCCGGCGAAGCTCATGCCCACGCCGGGATCCCCAATGGTCCGCCCACCGAATAAAGACGTGGGCAGGGATAGAATGGAACCGTTTCCGTCCAGCAGTTGCTCCGCGCCACCGTTTACGGCGTAGTAGGCCTGAACCGTTCCGTTGACGGGGTCAATTTCCATACGTAGGAGGACGTTCTGTCCGGCTACTCCAACTCCTTCCCGTTGGATCTGAACGTCACCCCCCGATACACCATTTGTTTCGCTCCGTAGTTCAACGTTATTTCCGTTGACATTGAGCTTAACGTAGTTGTCCTCATTGATGCCGAACCACAGGCCGGCCTGGGCGAACCCGCCCCCGGTAGTGATACCCAGCAGAGTCGTCTCTACGCTGAAGGGCCTGGTGAAGTCCGTCAGACCTACGCCTAGCGTGTTAATCTGGTTATTGTTATTGGTTGAGGTGGAAGGTGTAGCAAAAGCAATACCACGGCCGACCGTGATAGAAAGATTACCGTTCAACACGTCCAGCCGTGCGGGCTCGTATCCGTTCACATCGGAATAAGTTACCGGCCCGTCTACGGTCATGCGCGCTGCGCTGTGGTTGTCGACCATAGTGAAGCCGGTCAGTTCGCCGTCCTTGTCGCCCAGACCGGATTCGGTGCCGGTGAAGCTGAGCACGTAGGGGAGGCTCACCGGGATTTCATTACACTCCAGCAGGCTGATTGGCGAGCAATCAGCAACATCCACCGGCTCCTCGGTAGGCGTGATGATCGCGTAATTGATCTTGGTGTTATTCGCGTCCGGATGATCCGCATTGATGGTGAGTTTACCATCGGTTACCTCCACCACGGCCGACCCACTGGCAAATCTGCCCGGGTCACCATTGGAAAGTTGGGAATCGACGTCGAATACGTCAATAACCGTTACGCCTTCGGCCTGGAGAAAATGATCCGGTGTTTCATTCAGGTCGCTGTCCTGATCGGGATCGCCTACGCTCAAATCAACCCGATACCATCCGTCTGGAACCTCGATTTCCCAGGAGCCTTCGTTTACGCGATTACCACCAGCTGATGCCCAGCCACCGATATCGTTACCCTGAAGGTGGGCGAGCGTTTCCTGACGCACATCCAACTGTGAGTATTCGCCCCGGTAACGGCCGATCCCGGTACTTGGCGTGGTCATGTCGATGGGCGTGCCATCGGATAACTTGGTCCAGCCATAGGTCAATCCGGATGCTTTCAGTCCGTACGCCGCCCCGACATCGGCGAGGTAACTTTCCGGTGCCGGAATGTCCGCATTTTGGAAGTTGATCTGGTAGGGGAATTCGGCCTGGGGGGGCTCGGGAACTACCTGTTCGCCGACGACCTCGGTGTAGTTCGTGCTAATACGAATCGGACCGACGAAGGCATCGTGACCCGTTCCGACACTGCTGATAAACAATCGGCCCATGGAAGGAGTGCCCGATACATTGTGCGCACCGGCCGCAGTCCAGGTAGTCGCTGTCTCCGAGCTTTCGGGGGCAATTGTCCAAGAGTAGCTGACGGTGCTTATACCGTCCCATTCTCCGCGGACCACAAACTGGAGCGTCTGACCGGGAACGATAGCTAGATTGCCGTTGTCCGAGCCACCCCCTCCTAGTCCAATGCGGGCAATTAGTCCGCCCGACCCATTTGCTATTTGTTGTCTGACCCACTGGTCTCCCGATATATCGTCGTCGATACGAATCGCTACCCGTAGGCGGTCACCGCTTCCCCCGGACAAGCTATTTGCCTTAAAGTAGGTGCCGAAATAGAAGGGCGTATTAGCCTCCAGATCAACCGGCGTGTTAGTAAGCGGTAAATAGTCATGCGCATGGCTACCCTCCGAAAAAGCGAGGCTGTGGCTTACTTCGGATATACCCGTCGTTACTACTGGTATGGCCGCGTCCGTGGTCCGTTCTCTGCTCCAGGATCCGGGGGCAATTTCGTGCAGATTACCTACGCCGTACGAATTAAATTCCTCAATTAAGGGTTGTACGGGTGTTTGCGAATAGAGTAATACAGGCAATAAAAGGGTAACAAGCGACAGGCAGGCTGTCGCAGGGCTGCGATAATTCATGGTGTTGTTCTTAGTGTCTGTTGACTAACAGGTTATAACTGGTGATAAACGCGAATAAAAAAAAACATATAATTACCCGGTATTAGAGATAGGTACGTTTACCTAGATCCAGGCAATAAAAATCCGTTACCTGCTGGGC
>JBASAV010000086.1:0-2676 GCA_049650785.1 Lewinella sp.
CTTTCCGCTACCCTCTCGCTAAGTCAATATCATCCGCCGCTCGTTCGCGGGGGCCGCAAAGGTACGATGAGTGATCTTTACTTTCCAAATGTTTCAAAAGGTATTTTCGAAAACTATTCGGAGTAAATTTCCTTCCGGCGCGACCCTTTCCTGCCGTGGCCGTTGCCATCGACGTGTGTAAAAGGATCAGTAGTCTGGAAGGTGTACCGGCGCCTTGAAAAGGTCCGGTGTTGATCGCGCACTTCTCGTTTGCGGGATGGCAAAGATACATAGGCGGAGGGTACTCCTGCAAACTGTGGTAGAGTTTTTTCTCTTTTGGTTTGTCTTTTTTGGGTGCTTGGCCGGACACTTCGAGGTGCTGCGCACACTCCTAGGTCCTATGCATACTAATCATCAGTGAGGGTAGCACCTCGGCGAGTCACCTGGCGAAGCCGAGGTCCTCCGAGTGTGCGGGCTGGTCGGGTACGAGACGGTCGGTTCAGGCCAGACCCCACGAGGTGCTACGCACAATCGTAGGTCCTATGCTTGCCAGTCATCAGTAGAGGGTAGCACCTCGGCCTGTCACCTGGCGGAGCCGGGGTCCTCCGAGGGTGCGGACTTGGCTGGGTGCAAGCAGCCCCGGGCCAGGCCGGACACTACGAGGTGCTGCGCACACTCGCAGGTCCTATGGTCACCAGTTATCGGTAGATCATAGCACCTCGGCGTGTCACCTGGCGAAGCCGGGGTCCTCCGAGGGTGCGGGCCAATAAGGTACGAACCTCTCCTGACCAAGTTACTCCCTGCGCGCCGCCGCAAAACCTCCTACCCTACCCTCCCGCGTGATGGGATTTGACGAGACCTATTTATAAGGACATAAAAAAGCCCGGTCCTCGCAAGCGAGGACCGGGCGAAAAGGTGGGTTCCAAAGGGAACCTGAGCTGATTTAACCTTCTTATAGATCTTTGGGTAAGGCGGGTAAGAAGGTCAGATCACGCAGTCTAGTTAGAGACGGGCTTGACCGTCTTCACGATGCGGGCAGCCACTTTGTAGGGGTCAGCCGCGCTGTTGGGGCGACGGTCTTCGAGCCAGCCTTTCCAGCCGCGTTCCACCGTAGCGATGGGAATCCGGATGGAAGCGCCCCGGTCGGAGATACCGAAGCTGAACTCATGGATGCTCTGGGTCTCGTGCTTACCAGTCAGGCGCAGGTGGTTATCGTGTCCGTAGACGGCGATGTGCTCCTTCGTGTAAGGACGGAAGGCCTCACATACTTTCTCGTAGTCCGCCTTATTACCGCTTTCGCGCAGGAAGGAGTTAGAGAAGTTAGCGTGCATACCCGAACCGTTCCAGTCGCCTTCCAGCGGCTTGCAGTGGTATTCGACGTATACACCATAGGCTTCGGAGGTACGCTCTAGGAGGAAGCGAGCCATCCAGATTTGGTCACCGGCTTCCTTGGCACCCTTGGCGAAGGTTTGGAACTCCCACTGTCCGGGAGCAACTTCCGCGTTGATACCCTCCACGGTAAGTCCGGCATCGAGGCAGGCGTCGAGGTGCTCCTCGATGATCTCGCGGCCAAAGGCGTTGCGGGCACCTACGGAACAGTAGTACTGTCCCTGTGGAGCGGGGTCGCTGCCATCGGCGGGGAAGCCGAGGGGCTTATCGGTATCCATGTCCATCAGGAAGTATTCCTGTTCGAAGCCGAACCAGAAATCCTGGTCTTCGTCGTCAATAGTGGCGCGGGCGTTGGTGGGGTGTGGGGTTCCGTCGGCGTTGAGGACTTCCGTCATGACGATAAAGCCATTCTTGCGGATCGGGTCGGGAACGATCATAACGGGCTTGAGCAGACAGTCGGAACTGCCGCCTTCGGCCTGTTGGGTGCTCGATCCGTCAAAGGACCACATCGGGCAGTCTTCAAGTTTGCCGCTGAAGTCGGATTCAATGCGGGTTTTGCAGCGTAGTGACTGCATGGGCTCGTTACCGTCGAGCCAGACGTACTGTAGCTTGTGTTTGGTAGCCATAGATAATGATGTTGGGTTAAATCAGAAGGTTAAGTAATGTAGTTTTCGCGACGGGGCGCAGGAAGAAAGCCTTCCGGGAAAGCCGTGCAACGTGTCACCCGGCTGCATGTTTTTAGGATTAGAAGGAGTATACGCCGGCGAGGATGAACGCGATGGCATTGTCGTCGTCCGCAGCTTCGCCGAAAGTGTAGCCATTGCTACCCGTATCGAAGCGGAATTCAGGAATAATGCGCAGATCGCCGATCTTAATATTACCGCTTGCGGTGAGCGCCAGGACGCTGGGCTGGTTGTCGTTGGGTCCGGCATCAGCCGTCAACGTGTAATATTCACCACGGAAGGATACGTCAAAAGCTTCCGACGCAGCTATGGTAGCGTAAAGTGCTGTTCCGAAGAACCCGCCCGCTTCTTCGCCATTGCTGTAGGTAGCGTAGTTGCTCGCGTTCAGTCCGAGCATAAAGGCTTCGCTGACTTGCATGGTAGCCGTAAGATCCAGCTGTAGTTCGTTGACATCGTCTTCATCGGTGGTCAGGTCTTCACCTTCGGAATCCTTGCCAAAAAGAATATTAGCGTAAGCAGCCAGGCCACCTACCTCGGCGCTTAACTGACCGCCGAGGTGCTTGCCTTCAATCGCGTCGATTTTAGAGTCGGTGTCGTTGAATACCCCCACCATAGCGCCGAAACC
>JBASAV010000087.1:0-11588 GCA_049650785.1 Lewinella sp.
AGTCGGAAGGGGGCATCACGCCCGGCAACAATCAGAAAAAGCAGTAGCGCAATTTCCTGATCGCCAAATGAAAAGCCCCGTTGTCCGACCGGACAACGGGGCTTTTTCGTGGAGCCATCCATCGGACTCGAACCGACGACCTATTCATTACGAATGAATTGCTCTACCAACTGAGCTAGGATGGCGAATGGGCGGCAAAGATATATCTTTGCGGGCGATTATGACAAAGCAAAATTCAGAAATTGCCCGCCGCCGCACATTCGGTATCGTCGCCCACCCGGATGCCGGTAAGACCACGCTGACGGAGAAGCTCCTCCTCTTCGGTGGTGCTATCCAGGAAGCCGGAGCGGTCAAAAGCAATAAGATCAAGAAGAGTACGACCTCTGACTTCATGGAGATCGAGCGCCAGCGGGGCATCTCGGTGGCTACCTCCGTGATGGCTTTTGACTACGCGGATAAAAAAATAAATATCCTCGATACACCGGGGCACAAAGATTTTGCCGAAGACACTTACCGTACCCTCACGGCCGTGGACAGCGTGATCGTGGTCATTGACGTGGCCAAAGGCGTGGAGGAACAGACCGAAAAGCTGGTTGAGGTGTGCCGGATGCGGAAAACACCGGTGATCGTCTTCATCAACAAGATGGACCGACCCGGCAAGGAGGCCTTCGATCTGCTGGACGAAGTCGAACAGAAACTGTTCCTCAAGGCCGTGCCACTGAGCTGGCCGATCGGTATGGGCGACCGCTTTCAGGGGGTGTATAATCTTTTCGAAGAGCGGATCGTGCTCTTCCGCCCCGATAACAAGCAGGGACGACCCGAAGAAACCATCGAGTTTGACGATCTGGAGGACCCGGAACTGGAAAAGCTGATCGGCTCGGATGCCGCCGATGAGCTACGGGAAGAAGTCGAGATGATCCGGGGCGTTTACCCGAAGTTCGACCGTGAGGTGTACCTGAAAGGTGGCGTAAGCCCGGTTTTCTTTGGCTCGGCGGTCAATAACTTCGGCGTTAAGGAACTGCTGGACTGTTTCGTCCGGATCGCCCCCTCCCCACTGCCACGATCCACCGAGGAGCGGCAGGTCGAACCGGAGGAGGAGCAATTTGCCGGCTTCGTGTTCAAGATCCACGCCAATATGGATCCCCGGCACCGGGACCGGATCGCGTTCCTGCGCATTTGCTCGGGCACCTTCGAGCGCAATACGAACTACCTACACGTCCGCCAGGGTCGCAAGCTCAAATTTGCCAACCCGACCAGCTTTATGGCGGATCGGAAAGAGATCATCGACTCCGCCTACGCCGGCGACGTGGTAGGCCTCTATGATTCCGGAAACTTCAAGATCGGCGATACCCTGACGGAGGGGGAAGAACTGCACTTCAAGGGCATACCGAGCTTCAGCCCGGAGCAGTTTCGGCGGGTTCTCAATGGCGACCCAATGAAGTCTAAACAACTGGCCAAGGGACTGGACCAACTGATGGATGAAGGTGTAGCCCAGCTATTCACCCGGGGCGTAGACAACGCCCAGATTATCGGTACGGTCGGAGCACTGCAGTTCGATGTTATCCAGTACCGCCTGGAGCATGAGTACGGGGCTACGGCGCTCTATGAGTCCATCAATTTGCATAAGGCGCTGTGGGTAAGCTGCGAGGGCGAAGAGGCCCTGGAGGCCTTTACGGAGCGCCGCCGCCAGCAGATTGCCACCGATAAGGATGGAAAGCAGGTTTACCTCGCCGAAAGTGCCTGGACACTGCAGATGGTCCAGGAAAGCCACCCGGCCATCGTATTCCACCAGACGTCTGAATTTTAACGGCCCGAAAAAAGAAAAAAATTTCCCGGCTGGTGAAAAATAGTTTTGCAAAGACGTACGTTAGAGACGAAGTCTGCCGTTAAGATTCTGTTAAACGAGGGAAAAGCAGCATTTCGATTGGACTGTTCGCCAACCCTATCTACCTTTGTATTGTATTTAGTCCGTAACCCCTGCGGGTTGCCCGATTAGGCTCCGTCGCCGAGCCGTACCAACGCGACCTTCCAAAAACTGACACAAGACTTTAGCTTCATGGATCTTCTTACCCGGAGGTCCGCAATCGTCTCACGAGCAAGTCTCTATTTATGCTAAAGAAATCATTCCTCTTCGTTCTCTCCCTCGGTGCCGCCTTATTTATGAGCACCACTGAATTTGACATCTCCCGCTACGTAAACGGCGAATTTTCCACCGCTTCCGCTTTTTTCGTACCCGTTAACCTGGAGACGAAAACCCCCGAAAAAGTCACTGTGGACGCAGAAGTTCTTCCTGAAATTTCTGAGACGCCAGTCGCACCGGTCGCCGCTAAACTGCGGGACTTCGAAAATAAAACCTTTGAGGCGGAGCTCAAGGCCGCCATCCTGGCTAATCCAACCTGGGCCAAGCTTTACCGCAATAAGAAACTTTCCGTCGGGCTGGTCGATATGAGCGACGAGAACAACCCCCGGTTTGCAACCCTCAACGGGAAGCATATGATGTATGCGGCCAGTCTTCCCAAGATCGCCGTCCTCGCTGCCGCCCACGATGCCATTGAGCGGGGGGAACTGAAAGAATCCAGCGAAATCAAGGCCGATATGCGCCTCATGATCGCCAAGTCGAACAATGCCGCTACGACCCGCATGATCGACCGGATCGGCTTCGAGCACATTGAGCGCACCATGCGCGACCCCCGCCACCAGCTGTACGATCCCAATTTCGGTGGTGGACTGTGGGTCGGTAAGCGTTACGCCGCCGGTGGCCGTCGCTACCCCGATCCGATGAAGGGTATCAGCCATGCTGCTACCACCGACCAGATTTGCCGCTACTTCTACCTTCTGGCTAACGGTCAGTTGGTGAGCGAAACGAGCAGCGAGAAAATGATGAGCTACCTCGTGGATCCAGAATTGCACCACAAATTCGTCAATACCCTGGACCGGGTCGCTCCCCGTGCCAAGGTCTACCGGAAGTCCGGCTCCTGGAGCGTGTTCCACGCCGACTGTGCTCTCGTGCAGGGCCCCGACCGCAACTACATCATGACCGCCCTGGTAGAAGATCCCGCCGGCGAGCAAATCATCCGCGAGCTGGGAGAGGTCATGGACGGACTGGCCAAGATCTAAGAGCTAAAACCTTCTACATGAAAGGCCCCCGTACCAAGAGGTGCGGGGGCTTTTCTAATTCGCTTTTCCCGCTACGGAACAAGCACGGCAGAAGCCCGAAACCGTGGCGTTGAAGCTGACGGACCGGTACCCGTCGGGCAGCTTCACGGACAATTCCTGCTCCATGCACTCCACCCGGTCGCACGACAAACACTGAAAGTGAAGGTGCTCGTGGTGGTGACCGTGTTCATCACATTGATCACAGAGAGCGTAATACTGAACGCCATCCGCAGCCATAACCCGGTGGACGATTCCATCCTCTTCCAAGCGTTTTAGGGTGCGGTATATCGTAGCCCGGTTGACGGAATTACCCAGCTTACGCTCCAGCATATCGTGGCTGAAGGCGGATTCGGTGTTCTTGAACTCGGAAAGGATGGCCGTACGGGCGGCAGTAATTCGGCGGGGCATAGGTAATTAATTGCGACAATGTTGCAATAACAAAGTTAATGATTATCTTTGACCCAACAAATAATCCCACAAAAGCCAGATTCCATGACCCGTATTCCTTTCTTTTTCTTCCTAGTTTTATTTGTGGCCTGCGGTAGTGATGACGATCCCATCATTCCCAATGAGGAAGAAGTGATTACCGATCTGGTCTATGTGCTTACCCCGGATGGAGGTGGTTCGGCCGTAACCATGTCGTTTTCGGATCCAGATGGCGACGGAGCGCAGGCCGCGGTCATTTCAGTAAGCGACTCGCTTGTTGCCAGCACGACTTACACCGGAGTGGTCGCGCTTTCCAATACGTCCAACCCTTCCGATCCCGAGAACATTACGGCGGAGGTACTCCAGGAAAGTGAAGAACACCAATTTTTCTACACGCCTGCCGGTGGACTCGATGTCACCCTCGATTATGGTGACACCGACGATGCCGGCAATCCCCTGGGCATAGTTACTGAATTGCAAACGGGTCAGGCTTCTTCCGGAGCACTCCGCATAATCCTGCGCCACGAACCGGACAAGAGCGGTGGGGCAACCATCACCGACCCGACGGGAGCAGGTGGTGAAACGGATATTGAAGTTACCTTTCCGGTGAGCATCCGAAACTGATTCCGTATTGCGCCTATTTTTTCTGCTATGTTGCCTGGTTTCCTACTTCGAACCTGTGATAGCCCAGAACTGTCCGGGGGAGATTAGTGGCGTGATCACGGACGAGCACCAGACCGAGCGACTAGCATTCGCTTCCATCTACCTGGTAGAAGCGGAGCGGGGTATTCAGGCCGATGAGAACGGCCGGTTTTCGATAGAGGATGTCTGTCCTGGGCTCATCACGCTGCGGTTTAGCCACATCGGCTGCGACCCCCGCCAAATGCGTTTCAATTTCCGGAGTGATACTACCCTGGAGGTGTACCTGCACCACCACGACAACTATACCGAGACCGTTACGGTCAACAGTAGTTCCGTGCGTATACCGTACGAGGAGCGGCTTGACCGTCAGGCCGACCGCCAACTCAGTACCGTACTGGAGGGCATTGCCGGTGTCAGCAGCTTGCGCACCGGTAACGCGGCTGCCAAACCCGTTTTCGACGGTCTCTACGGAAACCGCCTCAGCATCCAGAATAACGGCATCGCCCAGTCCGGCCAGCAGTGGGGAAACGATCACGCCCCGGAGATCGATCCCTGGGTAGCTGCCTACGTCCGCGTAGTGGAGGGCGTCGATGCCCTGCGCTACGGCGGCAGTACGCTGGGGCCGACGGTGCTGATCGAACCATCCCCCCTGACGGACCGCACGGAATCGGGAGGTAAGGTGGCATACGGACTGCGCAGCAACGGATGGGGCCACAATCTGAATGCCCGGCTAACCGACTCTGCCGCCATTGTGTACCGCGTGAGTGGTAGCCTTAAGCTGGCCGGTGACCTGCGTGCGCCCGATTACTATCTTGCTAACACGGGAAGACGCGAAGCCAACCTGGCCGTACAGGCCGCCAAGTTCCTCACCGACCGGTGGACGGTGCGTGCGTATTACAGTCTTTTCAACGCAGAGATTGCTGTTTTGCGCGGATCGCATATCGGCAACCTGAGCGATCTGACCGAGGCCATAGGGCGGGAAGTTCCCTTCTTCACCGAGGATTCTTTCTCCTATGGCATTGGATCCCCCCGCCAGACCGTTAGCCACCACCTGCTGAAGGGGGAGGTCAATTATCAGCCGAATGACCGCGAGGACATCACGTTCAGGTACGGCGGACAGGTAGACCAGCGGCAGGAGTTTGACGTTCGGCGCGGTTCCAACGAGCAGGCCGCTCTGAAGCTCCTCCAGTATAATCACCTACTCGAAGGCGTATACAGCCGCGAACTGGGTAGAACGGAACATTTGGAAGCCGGTGCCCAACTGGAAGTTACCGATAACACCAACCAGCCCGGTACCGGAATACTGCCGCTTATTCCGGATTACAACGCCGTGCGGGGGGGAGCCTTTCTTACCTACCACAATAAGCCGGAACGTTTCCGCTATCACCTTGGCCTGCGTTTCGACCACCAATACTACGAGGCGATCACCATCTCGCGCGATCTTCCCCGACGAATAGAGCGGTTCGAGCACCGCTTCAATAGCTTTGGCGCAAGTGGTGGTTGGAGTTGGCGACTGAGTCCGGATTTCAGCCTGGATGCGGAGGTCACGTACCGCCAGCGCCCCCCGCAGATCAATGAGTTGTACAGCCAGGGGCTACACCAGGGAGTGAGTGGTATCGAAGAGGGCGACGCCAACCTGGATCCGGAACGTTCGTTGAAGAACAGTCTGGGTGTCCGCTACGCTACCCGCACCGGCCGCCTGACCCTCAACGCTACGGCTTTTTACCAACCCATCGATGGCTACATCAATTTGGTTCCGCAGGAGGAATTTCGCCTGACTATCCGGGGGGCTTTTCCCGTGTTCCGTTATCAGAGCGCTAATGCCCGGCTCTGGGGAGGTAAGGTCAGTCTCTTAGCCCAGTTGTGTCAGCTGGACATAGATAGCCGGCTGGCGTACGTGCGGGGAACGGACGTCGAGAATGATCAGCCACTGGTGTATATCCCACCACTCAACTGGCGCACCACTATCAGCTATCCACTGGCCGGTGATTTTAACTTATCCGGCACGGTAGCCTACGTCGCCCGCCAGTGGCACTACGAGGCTTCCCAGGACTTTTTACCACCCCCTCCCGCCTATACGCTCGTGGGGCTGCGGCTATCCAAGTTGTGGACGTGGAAGGGCAAAGAGATTAACGCCGAGGTGGAAGCCGACAACTTGCTGAACGAATCGTACCGCGACTACCTCGACCGACAGCGGTACTACGCTGACAGTCCGGGGCGAAGCCTAAATATTCGCCTCAGCTACAGTTGGTAAAATTCGCAGAAAGTCGTACTTTTGCGGAATGATTCAACTCCATCCCTGCGGCGGAGTCAACAAACGTAAAATTTAAGATCATATGGCACACCATAAATCAGCCAAAAAGCGCATTCGCCAGGACGAAAGAAAGCGTCTCCACAACCGCTATTACAAGAAATCCGCCCGTTCGGCAATCCGCAAGCTTCGCGATCTGGAAGATCGCAGCGAAGCCGAGAAGCAGCTTCCGCGTCTGTTCAGCATGATTGACCGCCTGGCCAAACGTAACCTTTGGCACGAGAACAAGGCTGCTAACCTGAAATCCGGATTAGCCCTACACGTCAATAGTCTCGGCTAAAAGCCGCGACGCATTGCTTCCGCCGCAAAAAAAGCCCCGTTACGAATCTCGTAACGGGGCTTTTCTGTATTCGGTAGGCTGATATTAGCGCCGGCGCCGGTTGCGGTTACCGCGGTTACGGCTCCGGTTGTTATTGTTGCTGTTGCTGCTACTGCTCTTCTTCTTTTTCTTCTTCCGACGGCCGCTTCCGTTGTCCTGTGATGGCTGGCTGCCGGTTGGTTCGCCGATCTTGGCATCCTTGGGTAGAACGAGTACTTTATCGCTGATCTCGTAGAGATCCTTGCGGATCATGTCTTCGTTGTAGAACTTGCCGTCGCGCCAGTCGGTCAGGGCCACCTTCATGTAGTAGGCGGCGGTGTAGGTGACGAGGTCGCGCTCGGGGCCTTCTTCCATCTTCTTGCCCTCCTCGATCAGGTGCAGCACATTCTTGCCGTAGTGCAGCATGCGCTTATGGGTATCGGGGTAGGGTAGGGGCTCGGGCGTCTTGTTTGCGGCGTCGGGAGTGGCGTTGATGCCTTCCGGCACCGTCACGTTCAGCTCCCCGCCGGCAATACGGAAGGCGTGCTTCCACAGCCGTTCTTCGTAGTTTTCCTGTTGCTTGACGCTGGGTTGCATCTGCAGCATCAGTTTGATCACCCGCTCGACGTAGGACTGCCGCTCTTCGGCGTCTTCGATCTCGTTCGCTTTCTGTAGCAATTCCTGGACATTGCGTCCGTACTCACTGTAAATCAACTCTTGCTTGCTGGTGTTGTAGGCTATGTCCCACTCCATCGGGTAATATTTTATATAATAATGGTTGCGTCGGGCAAAGGGTTGTCCCGTAGCGCAGGCCTAAAGCTACCGCTTATTCTACCGTAACCGACTTGGCCAGGTTCCGTGGCTGGTCCACGTTGCGGCCCAACTCTACGGCAATGTGGTAGCTCAGCAGTTGCAGCGGAATGACGGAGAGCAGCGGTGAAAGCTGTTCTTCGGTGCTGGGGATCTCAATTACGTGGTGTGCCATGGAGCTGATCGTGGTTTCTCCCTTCGGAACGATAGCAATCACTACCCCCTTACGGGCCAGCACTTCCTGAATGTTGCTGACGATCTTTTCGTAGGCTGACTGGTTGGTGGCCGTCACGATCACCGGCATCGTTTCATCGATCAGGGCGATCGGGCCGTGCTTCATTTCCGCGGCGGGGTATCCCTCAGCGTGGATGTAACTGATCTCCTTCAGCTTAAGCGCTCCTTCAAGTGCTACAGGGAAATTGTACCCCCGACCCAGGTAAAGGGCATTATGGTGGTGCTTGATCTCCTTAGCGATGTAGCGAATGTGGTCATTCGCCTTTAGGCATTCCGTGACCTTTTCGGGGATGCTTTCCAGCTCGGTAACCAGTTTCTGGAAGGTCGTGTTGCTAATCGTGCTCAGCTTTTGTGCCATGCTCAGGGCCAGCAGGGTAAGCACCGTTACCTGACCGGTGAAGGCCTTGGTGCTGGCCACGCCGATCTCCGGACCGGCGTGGATATAACTACCGGCGTCGGTCAGTCGGGCGATGCTGCTACCCACGGAATTGACGATGCCGTAGATCATGGCACCCTTCTGCTTGGCGAGCTCCAGGGCGGCCAGTGTATCGGCCGTTTCCCCACTCTGGCTGAGCGCGATCACAATATCGCGTTCGTTGAGGATCGGATTCCGGTAGCGGAATTCGCTGGCGTATTCCACTTCGACGGGAATGCGGGCGAGGTCTTCGATGAGGTATTCTCCGATCAGTCCGGAGTGGTAGCTGGTACCACAGGCCACGATAATGATGCGGTTAGCCCGTACGAAGCGGTTGGTGTATTCTTCCAAACCACGCAACGTGACCCGGTTTTCCTTACTGCTGATCCGGCCGCGCATGGCGTCGAAAATCGTGGTAGGCTGTTCGTAAATTTCCTTGAGCATGAAGTGCTCATAGCCGTTCTTCTCGAGCGCTTCGATCTGCATATCCAGCTCCTGAATGAAGGGCGGCTGGGTTTCGTTCTTGGTGTTCTTGATCTCCAGACCTTTCTCCAGGGTGATGGTGGCGATCTGATTATCGTCGAGGTAGACCACCCGCCGGGTGCTGTCGAGGAAGGGCGAGGCATCCGATCCAATGAAGTACTCTCCCTCACCGATTCCGACGACCAGCGGACTGGCCTTCCGGGCACCGACCAGTACGCTCGGGTTGCGGCTGTCAACGACCGCGATGGCGTATGCCCCTTCGACCCGCATCAGCGCGAGGCGCACGGCCTCTTCCAGCGCGAGATCGCCCTCGTCCTGGATCTCTTCGATCAGGTGGACGAGTACTTCGGTATCGGTTTCGCTTTCGAAAATGTGGCCCTCTGCGATCAACGCGTTCTTGAGCACGCCGTAATTCTCAATGATGCCGTTGTGTACCAGGGCGAGGCGACCGTTGCCACCCGTGTGCGGGTGGGCATTCACGTCGTTCGGCTCCCCGTGGGTAGCCCAGCGCGTGTGACCAATACCGACGGTACCCGTGGTGTCGTTCTTGCCGATCTCTTTGCGCAAGGCCGAAACTTTCCCCTTCTTCTTATAGATGGATAGCGTGTTGTTTAGTATGGCTATGCCTGCGCTATCGTATCCCCGATATTCGAGGCGTTCGAGGCCTTTGATGATAAGTGCGTCAGCTTGGCGATGGCCGATGTATCCAACAATTCCACACATAGGGTAGGGTCTTTTAAGAGAAGGTTGTAGGTGAGGGTAACGAAATGATCCGTTTCCGGAGCCTGATAATGCTATTAACGGTCAGTACGACAGACCTGAAATTAATAGCGATGGTAGGCACCAAAGACAGGGAAAGAATTAATCTGACCGATTTCATCTCATTTAACGAAGATTTTCCAACAAAGTTGCCCCGTTAATTCAGCTCGGTGAAGGTGATACGGACCCGGGCGGGGTTATTAGGCGCATCAGGGCCGTTGAGTAATATCCGCGCGGCGTCCTTGGCGGCTATGGGTTCAAAGATGCCAGCTGACGTAGGCACGTAATCCCCCGCATCCAGTGGATATACCCGCAAGTAGAGGCGGGGTGGGACCTCCCCGTCGATGATACGTTGCATGTGCAAGCTGAAGGATACCTCATACGCGGCGGCGTCCCCTTCGGTCCGGAGATTACCGTCCAGAAAGAAGTTGGCATTCGGAGCCTGGGCCCGGGTACGGATGAGTTCGATTTTATCCTGGATGGCGATCAGTGGACCGGTAGACGAAGGCCGGTAGAACAACTCCAGCCGCTGTGGGCGGGGGTAGTTGTCATAGTTAACCCCTTCCACGTCAGCAACCGGAATTTCAAGCACCGCACGGTTAATGACCGTACCCTCCCATTCGCTCAGATCACCGAAATTGATCTCCGTCATCAGGCTGCCTTTCCCCGCCAGGGCAACCAACTCGTTGTCGGCTTCTTCGTCCAACAGAGGCTCAACCAGCGAATTCGCATAGTCATACGCGTAATTGGGTATGGCTAATTGAATGGGTATCCGGTAGAAATTGGGGTTACCGGTGGAGTCGGCGTAGTAGACATTGATGCCTGAATAGGGCGTAACGCTCTGCGGCTCGATTAGCTGAAAATTCACCAGGGCATCGGATGGCCCGGACGGGGTCAGGTATAATCCGGCAAAGGCTGCCTGAAACAGCGTATCCGACTCGTAGGCCGTTCGACCCAATCGCCGAAACCGGTCACCCAATTCATCACTCAGGGGAATTCGAGCGTGGGCATAACTGGCGGCTCCGCTGGTAATGGCCGTATCCCGTATCCGCATCGGCGTAGTGCTGGCCGTAAAGCTGGCGGCTCCGCTCAGGTCGGTCGGTAAGGTTTCCCGTGAAAAGGTGGAATAGTAGTCCGTTCCGTTGATCTCAATGGGTTCGGTCAGTTCCAATGCCTGGTAAGGAAACTGGCGACCTGGCCCGTAGATCCCGGCAAGCGTATCAATCGGTAGTATGAGGACTACGGAATCAATGGTAGAGCCAAGTCGGGTCACGAAAGGAGGAATGACCGTCACCCCCCGATCACGCAACAGCCTGGGAAGGATATAAACGCTGTGGGTAGTTTGTCCGAAGGTAGGCTCCTCGATTTCCCCGAATGAGAAATTCGGCCCGAGTACGTAGCGGGATGACGTATCGGAGGTGCCGTTCAGGATGAAGAGACTATCCTCTTCCACCACACGGGTGGAGAAAGGGATGGCGGATGTCTCTCCCACTCCCGCCCGGTCGTCACCGAGCAAATCCGACCCGATGGTGATCGGGTCCGTACACGCGCCTAGCAACAGGATGGTAAGCAGGGCAAATACTAGTTTCATATGGTTCTTTCTATATACAATAGAGCGGAGGCTGATCGAAGGTGCCTAAGAAGGCGCAAAGTAAACGAGTCCTTCCCATGGTTTCGGGGAAGGACTCGTGATGGTTATAGAGGGGCCTGATCCGCTTAGGGTTGGCTACTTTTCTACTTCGGCGGCTAATAATTCCTTGTAAAACTCCACGCTGGCCTTGGGAGCTTCTTCCCCCTGGACGTTGAGTACCGGAATATCGGCCTTCGCCAGGGCCTCGGTGAGATTGTCGTCCAGCTCGGCGCTGCCGCGTATGACGGCGTCGCTGTACTTGATCGCTCCCCGGTGCAGGGCAGGCTTCCCGTCTTCCAAGTAGGGAGCCAGGTCATCCTCGCTCAGGGCATTGATACTGGCCTTGATCGCGAAGTCGTCGGTGATGTGTTCTTCCGGTCCGCTCTGGTACAGGCTGTAAACGATCTTGCTGTTCTTGAACAAC
>JBASAV010000088.1:0-4791 GCA_049650785.1 Lewinella sp.
ATTACGATCTTACGGATGAAGAGCTGACGGCCCTGACGCTCTTCTCCAAGCGGGTGGCGCAGGGGCTTAAGAAAGCTGTTCCCTGTAAGCGTATTGCTAATGGGGTACTGGGGTTGGAAGTTCCCCATGCCCACCTTCACCTCGTCCCGATCCGGGAGGAGGGTGACTTTCGCTTTGGAAAGGTGGTGTCGGTGAGCGACGAGCGTATGAAACAATTGCGTGAGGAGATATCGGAAGCGATCGCTGCCGTAGGTCAGGCCTAGAAATCCGGCGGTAGCAAGTCTTTGAAGTGTCCGTTTAGCTCCGCGCGTTCGCGTATGCCGAGCGGATCACCGAGTTGGGGCTTGATCTTTTTGAGGTGGGTCAGCAAATACGCCTGGCGTTTCTCGGCCGACTGTAGCGCAAGCAGGGCGTACTCCTGTTCCAGGGTCAGTCCTATGTAGTGACAGATCTCGTAGGTCCGAAATCCTGCTTCCACGGGCGTTATCTCCCGGTCGATGTTCAGTCGCCGGTAGATCTGTCGGGTGAGTTTGATAATTTCGCGGTTCAGTTCTACGTCTTCCTCACCGGTTTCACCGTCCAGATAAGCGACCTCACCCGTGGGGTAAGGTTTGTTTTCTCCCTCCCGCTGAAAATTGTGGATGCGAAAGACACGTTCTCCGGTCGTACGGATATCACTTTCGCCGGAGGGATAACGGCGCACGATCTCCTTCAACGAAACCTGCGTGGCAATGGGTTGTAGTTGCCCGTCGATAACCGTGGGCACGCCGAACCCAATGCCCTGGCTTTCGGCATCGGCCACGAGTTGCCGGTAGCGGGGCTCGAAAATGTGGAGGTTTAGGGACTCGCCGGGGTAGACAACGAGTTGAAGCGGGAAAAGAGGCAGCATTTGCATATATGCCCACAACGCATATCCCCGTGAAGTTGCTTACTTTGTTAGCGATTAACCCGATCACCTTACCCACTGTCTCTCAAAAATCATACTCTCGCCTACGGGCTGCGTAAATTGCTATACCTGCCCCTCAGTCTTTTTCTGCTGAGTCTGGTCTGTTTTGCCCTGTCACGTGTCATCCCCACCGATCCGGTCAGCGATCGGATGACGGTGGACGGAATCCGGCCGGGAATCAATGACCCGGAGGCCTACGAACGGACCTATCGCCGGCAGGCTCATCGCCTGGGTTATGACTTGCCCGTTTTTTACTTTACCGTCGGGAATGCCGCCCTCCCTGATACGCTGTACCGCATTATGCCCCGCCCCCGCCGATTGCAGATCAGGGAACTGGCGCTCCAGAACGGCAATTGGGACCGCGTACAGGAGTTTTATCACCAGTTGATTAGCGCGGCCAGCTTGCAGAATGGTCCGGTAACCGCCGCCGCCCGCCGGATACTCCTCCGCACGGATGAGAGCTATATCCTCCGGGAACTGGACCGGATCAAACACGAGTCGGCAGCCGACGAACTGCTCGCCGCACACCAACGAATGGTGGCGGAACCGCGTCCTCTCCGCCTCTTAATACCCAGATTTACCTGGCATGGCGCCGGCAATCAATACCACCGTTTCCTGACCGGCTTGCTCACGGGCGACCTCGGGGTTTCCTATACCGATGGCAAACCGGTAGCCGAAAAAATCGCTGCGGTCGCACCCAATACCGCCTTACTTAATGGCATAGCCCTGTTTGTCGTCTACGTCCTGGCCGTGCCCCTCGGACTGTATATGGCGTACTACCGTGGAACGGCCTTCGATCGTTGGGCAACGCTACTGACGTTTGTCGCTTTTGGTCTACCGGCCTTCTGGATCGCTACGTTACTCGCCAATTTTCTGACCACACCGGCCTTCGGTATGGATTACTTTGCCAGTACCAGCCTGGGATACGGAAATGTGCCGGAAGGTACCGGCTGGTTTACGGCCATTCGTATTCGGGGCTCGCAACTGCTGCTGCCGGTGATTTGCCTGGCCTATCCCAGCTTGGCGTACGTTTCCAGACACCTGCGCTCCGCCGCCATCGAAGAAATGGAACGACCCTACGTGCGCACGGCTTACATGAAGGGGCTTTCGGGGGGAGAAGTGCTTTGGAAGCACATCTTCCGAAATGCTTCCTTTCCACTGGTGACGTTGTTGGGCAGTCTGCTACCGGGCCTCCTGGCGGGAAGCGTACTGATAGAGCAGATATTCAACCTGCCCGGAATGGGCGAATTATTGTTCCAAAGTGCTACGGCGCGTAACTGGCCAGTGGTGATTGCTCTGGTACTGATCAATGGGTTACTCACCATCGTCGGGTTGGTACTGGCCGACCTGGGCTACGCGTTACTGGATCCCCGCATAAAGCTGGGTAAACTTCCACCGCGATGACGGGTGCGCGCTGGGCATATTACTTCCTCGGGTTCATGTTTGCTACCGCTTTACTAGCGGATATACTGGCAAATGATCACCCCATTGCCGCTGTATACCCGGACCGGGTGTATTTCCCGGCCTTGTCAACGGCGGACCGCTTTGCTACCCGTGGCCTGGGGCCAGCGGAATGGGCACTGTGGCCCCCGGTGCGCTTCAGTGCCTCCACCACCGATTTGGCACAGTCGGGACAAAAGCCATTGGTTCGCCCGCCCCGGGGTGCCGCGCGGCATCTGCTGGGCACTGACCACATCGGACGGGATACGCTGGCGGGCCTCATCAATGGTACCCGGGTAGCCGTATTTGTGGGCATCGGCAGCCTTATTATATCCCTGCTCATTGGATTGCCACTAGGGGCGGTGGCGGGATTTTTTGGAAACTCTGGGCTGGAGCTTAGTCGGGCGCACCGACTGGCCATTGGCATGGGTACGGTGTTGGGCATCATGTATGCCGTTGCCTGTTTACTACCCCTTCTTGGTTTCGGGCCGCTCTTTGCCCTGATGCTGTTGCTCTCGGTGGCCGTTATGATCGCCTTGCTCGGTGTTCTTCTGACACCTCTTCGTCGTAAGTTCGGTTGGTGGCGTAAGCCCGGTGGCGTACCGCTCGATTGGTTGGTGTTGCTGATCCTGGAACTCGTCGTCAGTATTCCCGGACTGGTCTTACTCATAGCCATACTAACCTTTGTCGACCGGCCACCTCTGTACCTACTGGTGGTAATTATTGGGCTCCTGGGCTGGACACCGGTTGCCCGATTTCTGCGGGCCGAACTGCTACGGATACGCGAATTACCCTACATCGCCGCGGCGCGTATCGGTGGAGTGGGGGAGCTCCGTCTACTCGTCCGGCACGCCCTACCCAACGCGCTTCCACCGGTAGTCGTGGTCGCATCCTTTATGGTTGGCAGCAGTATTCTCGCCGAAGCGATGCTCAGCTTCCTGGGTATCGGGGTTCCCGCTGACCAGGTGACGTGGGGAAGTCTGTTGCAAGAATCCCGCAGCTCGCCTAATTCCTGGTGGTTGGCGGTCTTTCCGGGTTTATTACTGACCCTGACGGTATTGTCCTGTAATAGCCTGCGGCGGTCCGGATAGGCCCCGTCCCGCAGTACCTTTGGACCATGGACAATGAGCAACTGGCGATTCGGACCAGCTACTTCAGCATTGCTGGCAACGCCGCTCTGGCGCTGATTAAGGGACTTGCCGGCTTGTTCGGTAACTCCTATGCGCTCATCGCGGACGCCATAGAGTCCACTACCGATATCTTCAGCTCCACTATGGTCCTCCTTGGCCTCCGTTATGCCCGCCGGCCCGCCGATGACAACCATCCTTACGGGCACGGCAAAATTGAACCACTTATTACGTTCATGGTGGTGGCTTTTCTCGTTGTTTCCGCCACCATAATCGCCGTCGAAAGTCTCGAGCACATCCAAACGCCCCATCGCGTACCCAAGTCCTGGACACTGATCGTGCTTGGCCTGATCATCATCTGGAAAGAACTGTCGTACCGCTACGTGCTCCGAAGGGGAATAGAAAGTGGCAGTAGCTCGCTACAGGCCGATGCCTGGCATCACCGGAGCGACGCGATCACCTCCGTCACGGCCTTCGTCGGTATCACAATAGCCCTCATCGGTGGCCCGGGCTACGAGAGTGCGGATGACTGGGCTGCGCTCTTCGCTTCCGTATTCATCCTGTATAACGCCTGGCTCATTTTTCGTCCCGCGCTGGGCGAGATTATGGACGAACACGTTCACGATGATCTGATCGACGAGATCCGGGTCATCGCCCAGCGGGTAGACGGGATCGAAGACACGGAGAAGTGCTATGTGCGAAAGTCGGGAATGCGCTACCATATCGATCTACACGCCCATGTGCGGGGAGAGTTGTCCGTGCGGGAGGGGCACGACATTGCTCACCGCCTTCAGGACGAGCTACGCGATGCACTGCCCCAGCTCGGACAGGTGCTCATCCACATCGAACCGGCGTAAAGCATCCGGAGGGCCTATGTCCCATTTTGCGGCGGAGCGCAGGTAGAAAGCTTTTATTGGCCGAAAGCTTGATGATTACCATCCGGCTTCGGTTGCTTTTTGAAGACCTGGCGCTACTACCGCAGACCGGACACTCGCAGGTCGCCTACTTCGTACGGCCACGCTCCGAGGTCCTGAGCTGCTTCCCCGTTAGGGAATAGCACCAGGACCCGCGAGTGTACATAGGACCTCGTGGTGTCCGGGTAGCCCACACTCCGAGGTCCTGAGCGGCTACCGGTGGCCGGACACTCGCAGGTCGCCTACTTGGTACAGCCACACTCCGAGGTCCTGGGTTGTATCACATTCGGGTATAACATCAGGACCCGCGAGTGTACGTAGGACCTCGTGGTGTCCGGGTCAGCCACGTTCCGAGGTCCTGAAC
>JBASAV010000089.1:0-4169 GCA_049650785.1 Lewinella sp.
GCCTGTCGCCGGGCCGCCTCGTAGCCTCGTACAACCGAATCGTACGCGACACCGGTGAGGCCATAGGTAGCCCCCGCTGCCCTTAACTCGGCCGCGTCCAGCCCGCGGGGTATGTCGGCTTTGACGAAATAGTACGTAGCCGTCTCCGGAAATAGCGGCAGCGCTTTTGCCAGGTCTTTGTCGTTGACCACCCCCAGTACAATGTGCAGGTGCCCGCCGCGCTCCCGGTTCAGTTCCTGGAGTCGGTGCAGGACCGGCCGCAGGCCTTCCCCATTATGGGCGCTATCGGCCAGGACGAGCGGATCGGCCTCCCGCAGCGTTTGCCAGCGACCGATGTAGTACGTCAGTTCGTGCACGTGATTGAAAGCGTATTCAACCTTGGCGGTTTGCAGTTCAAAAATGGCTGACTGCCCTAGTACCCGGAGAGCGGTGTGGGCGGTTTGCAGATTTTTCTCCGCGAAGGGCCCCCTCAGATCCGTCTCGTAGGAGTGGGTAGGCTGTTGATCGGCAAAGGTGATCGGCGCACCGAGCTCCGTGGCTTTGTTGCGAAATACATCTTCCGTCTCCGGTTGGGTCTCACCGATAACAACGGGGCATTCGGGTTTGATAATGCCGGCCTTTTCACCGGCGATTTCCGCCAGGGTATCTCCGAGAAACTGCATGTGGTCGTACCCGATATTGGTGATCACCGACAGCTCCGGATCGATGACGTTGGTACTGTCCAGGCGACCGCCAAGCCCCACCTCCACCACGGCCCATTCTACCTGCGCTCCGGCGAAAAAATCAAATGCCATAGCGACGGTAATTTCGAAGAAGCTGGGTTCTATCCGCTCGATCGCCGGTTGAATTCGTTCTACGAAGCGGACCACCGCCGCCTCCGGAATAAAGGCCCCGTCCACCTTCATCCGTTCACGAAAATCCTTGTAGTGGGGGCTGGTATAGAGCCCGGTCCGGTACCCGTGGGCCCGCAACGCTGCGGCCACTAAATGGCTGACGGTTCCTTTACCGTTAGTGCCGGCCACGTGAATGCAGCGAAACCGTCGTTCCGGATGACCGAGCTCATCCAGCAGGAGGCGGATGTTGGTCAGGTCCTTTTTCATAGCGGCCGCCCCGGTACGCTGGTACATTGGCAGACGGGTGAAGAGATAATCGAGGGTAGCGGCGTAGGTCATCATGCAGGGCGAAAGTACCAACTGCCCCGATGTACCTTTGCGGTATGAGTAGGAAAGAGCAGATCACACAGTTACTGGAAGCCTCCCCGAAAGACGCCTTTCTTCGTTTTGCGCTGGCCAAGGAATGGGAAAAGGAGGGCAACGACCCGGCGGCCTTGAATGTATACCGCAGCTTAGTCAACGATCAACCCGACTACGTGGGAACTTACTACCACCTGGGTAAAACACTGCAACGGATGGAACGCCCCCGGGAAGCTTGGAAGGTGTTCACCGAAGGCATGGAGGTGACCAAGCGACTGGGCGAGCAGCACGCCATGCGCGAGTTAGCGGGCGCGCGGATGGAATTAGGCGACGAAGACGACTTTGTCTAAAGGCGATACTTCGGCGACGGGGTAAGCCGGCCACGGGGTTCACTGCGCGATCGAAGTTCTCCGCCGACGCGTCCTTCCTTTATCGGTGAATAATCCGGAATACGGTTCATGGTTTCGGAAGAGCGGGTCAACTCCTCAACGGATTCAGCCCGCTGGGCCAGGGGGTCGAAGGCGGGTCGCTGATTAATTTGGCTGAGTACGGCGAAACCCGCCACGATGAGGACCACGGCGGCAATCATCCACGGTCGAATGCCGAGAAAACGGGCGGACGGCGTACGGCGGTCCAGTCGGTTTTCAATGCGATCCCACGTCCGCGGCGACGGGCGGCGGCGCATGCCCCGCGCGGTGCGGCGAAACTGTCGATCGAAGGAATCGGGGGTAGACATGACTAAGTACTTTAGCGGGCCGGATAGCCCAATTTTTCGAGTTGCTCCCGGAGACGCTTCTTCGCCAGGATGAGTTGGGATTTACTGGTGTTGATGCTGATTTCGAGCATCTCCGCTATTTCACGGTGCTTGAAGCCTTCCACCACGTACAAATTGAAGACGGTACGGTAGCCATTGGGCAGTTTGTCTAGCAGATCGAGAATGTCCCGTTCCGCCAGTCGCTCGGCGGCAGCGGGAGGGATAGAATAGGTTGCCGGATTCACCTCCGTCAGCTCGCTGGCCCGCTTCAGGGCATGTTTTTTGCGGAGTAACATAAGGGACTCATTAACAACGATACGCCGGATCCATCCTTCGAAACTTCCCTCCTCCGTGAAGGTGTCAATCTTATCGAAGACCTTAAAGAAAGCCGCTACCAGCACGTCCTCGGCGTCTGCATCGCGCCGGCAGTACCGTCGGGCCACCGCCCCCATGAGGGGCGAAAACCGGTCGTAGACCGCCCGCTGTGCCCTACGGTCCTTTGCTTTGCAGCCGGCGATCAGTTCCTGCTCGGTCAAGGGGTTTACTCATTTGGTTCCGGAGGAAAGATGCGGCCGGCACTGACATTGGTGGGTAGGAAGTCGAAAACCTCCCGAAAGTGCCGCTCCACGACGGGCGTAACCTCTTCGAGTTCCACCGGTCGGCGTAGTTCCAGACTCAGGCTGGTGACGGAACGATCCGGATCCGCGATACCGCAGGGAATGATGTGGCTGAAGTGCGTCAGGTTGGGTCGCACGTTGAAGGCCAGGCCATGCATCGTCGTCCACCGGCTCAGGTGCACCCCGATGGCGCAAATCTTGCGACGCGGTTGCCGCCGCGAGGGGTCGCCGGCTAACCACACCCCCGTGAATCCCGGGTCCCTTTCCCCCCGTAGTCCGAAGTCCGCCAGCGTGCGGATGATGACCTCCTCCAGGCTGCGCACGTAGCGGTGGACGTCATTAAAAAATTCGTCCAGATCGAAGATCGGATAGGCCACTAACTGCCCGGGGCCATGGTAAGTAATATCACCGCCCCGGTTAATGCGCAGGAAGGTAAAGCCCTGCGCAGCCAGGTCCGCTTCGGACAGCAGGAGGTTAGCTGCGGTTCCTGATTTCCCGAGGGTATAGACCGGCGGATGTTCTACAAACAGTAAATGGTGCTGTTGACCGGGCAGCCGGGTCTCACCGGAGCGGTGACGGACGCGGTTTTTTAATTTGTGCTCCACCATAGCGGCGTGTAGGCGACGCTGCAGCTCCCAGGCGGGCTCGTAGGCCATGCGGCCCAGGTGATGGATCTGTACATCGGGCATGGATAAGTAAACAACGGCAATCGGCCGTTTGGTTGGTTTCCTAATCTAGTCCGATCGTCAGGATGATCTTGCCAACGTTGGCGTTACTCGCCATGTAGCGGTGTGCCGTGGCCACGTCCTCCCAGTCATAAATGGTATCGACTACCGCCTGCAGGTCACCGCTGGCAAAATGCGGCCAGATCCTGTCGCGGAAGTCCGCCGTCAGTCGCCGCCGGTATTCGTCCGTGCGGCTGCGCATGGTCGTGCCCGTAAGCTGGATCCGTTTACGCAGGAAGGGAGCCATGCTGAAGGCCTCTACGCGGGCACCGCCCAGGGCGGCCAGGCTGACGATGCGGGCATCCGTTGCGGCGGCATCGAGGTTCTGCTTGAGGTAAGGTCCGCCGACAAAGTCGAGGATGATGTCAGCCCCCTTACCGGCCGTGAAATCCTTTACTGCTTCGGCAAAGTCCTCGGCTTCGTAATCGATGGTGCGCGCTGCGCCCAAGTCTTCTACCGCCTGGTGCTTTTGTGGGCTGGCGGTGACAATAGGTACCGCTCCGGCCAGCCGGACTAGTTGAATGGCCGCGGTCCCTACCCCACTCGCTCCGGCGTGAATGAGCACCGTATCCTCCGGTTGCACGTCGGCGATCCAGTGCAGCGCCTGAAAGGCCGTAAGAAAGACCTCCGGAATAGCCGCCGCCTTGGTGAAGGACAGCCGCTCCGGTAATTTCAACAGCATACGGTGATCCACGGCTATCTGCTGTGCGTACCCCCCGCCGTTGACCAGGGCGCAGACATTATCACCGACCTCAAAATCGGCTACCTCCTCCCCGACTTCGATGATCGTACCGGCTACTTCCAACCCCATGATTGGGTTCGCACCGGCGGGGACGGGATATTTCCCTTCCCGCTGCAGCAGATCGGCCCGGTTCAGGGC
>JBASAV010000090.1:0-5294 GCA_049650785.1 Lewinella sp.
GAACCATACCGTATAGACCCTGGACGAAGTTGCCCACGCCCTTACCGCTTCCGTTATCGTAGACGACTACCTTCTCGATGTCGATATCCTTGATGGCATCGGTTTGGATACGGCTCAGTTCGGCTAGTTTATCCAGCATCAGGTAGTTGATCGCGCTCTGCGCGTCGCCCCCGGAAGCTTGCACCAGTTTTTGAAAGCCGTCAGCCTGCTTCCGCAGTAACTCCTCCATACCCTGGGCTTCCGCCTGGTACTTCAGCAGAACGGCATCGGCCTCACCACGGGCGATTTCCCGGCGCCTCTCGGCCTCGGCCTGGGCGGCAATGATGGCTTTTTGCTTTTCGATATCGGCCACCACGACCTGCTCGGCTTCCATACGGGCCTTTTCCGTGGCCGCGCGGGCAATTTCAGCGTCCTGCTCGGCCCGGTAGGCTTCCTCTCGTGCCTTGGCCTCTGCTACCTTACGGGCAGCTTCGGAGCGACGGCGGGCTTCAGCCATGGCCACATCACGCGCGGCATTACTCTCGGCAATCTTGATCTCGGACGTGTTTTTGCCCTGAGTAGCATCGGCACGGCTGGCGGCTTCGCCAATCTGCGCGGTACTTTCCGCTTCGGAGACTTTGATCCGACGCTCGCGCTGGGCCTCAGCTTCTCCAATTTCCGCACGGCTGTTAGCGGCGGCTACCTGGATACGTTGCTGCTGGAGAGCGGCAGCCTCGCCTATCTCGGCCCGGCTGTTGGCGTCCGCTACCTTGGAACGCTGGTCCTGTTGGGCTTCGGCTTCCCCGATACTACCGGTTCGTAGCTCATTCGCTACTTTAATCTTGGCATCGTTGATTGCCTTCGCAGCTGCCTCCTGTCCTAGTGCCTTGATGTAGCCGCTTTCATCCTGAATGTCGGTCACGTAAACGTTGATCAGTTCCAAACCGATCTTATGCAATTCCTCACCGACGTTCCGGTAGACGCTCTCCACGAATTTATCGCGATCGATATTGAGTTCCTCAATGTCCATATTAGCGATCACGAGGCGCATCTGCCCCATAATGATGTCGTGACTGAGGTTGCTGATATTCGTCCGATCCAGTGCCAGAAGACGCTCGGCGGCGGCCAGCATCAGATGGGGCTTGTTGCTGATGCCCACGGTAAACTGGGCTGGCACGCTTACCCGAATGTTTTGCTTCGAAAGCGCATCCTGTAGGTTGACGTCGATGGATAGAGGGGTGAGATCCAGATACTGGTAGTCCTGAATGACTGGCCACACCATGGTTCCTCCTCCGGCATAGCACTTAGCGGAAGCATCGCTCCCCGTTCTACCGTAGACGACCAGGATCTTGTCACTAGGACAACGTTTGTATCGACTGACCAACCAGACGGCGAATATGAAAAGCAAGCCTACTACGGCAGCCGGTAATATTAAGAATTCCATTTTACGGGGATTTATGGGTGAGTATAGTAAGTGGGCAAACGAGTCTACCCACCGGGGTCGTGTTATTTAAGGGTTGGGGCAATGGCCGTTTTCTCTAGGGGGCGAACCAGTAGTACGCCATCTTCAGCACACTCCTCGACGGTGATTTTGGAACCCGTAGGTATTTCGGTACGCTGTGCACTGCGAGCCTTGAGTTCTCTCAGTCCGCCTTTAATTTCTACCCGGACGATACCTTCACCCCCCGTCGGAATACGTAGGTAAACCGTTCCCGATCGCTGTAGCGCATCTTCGGCCTGCCAGTTGACATTAGCCTCCTGACTGAGTAGCCAAGAGACCACCAGGGATAGCAGATATACCGCCACCGCTCCGGCGGCGATCCCGGCCACCAGCGAGAGCAATGGATTGGAGGAAGTGATCAGCATAAGCCGCATCGTCCAGGATCCAATCGAAAGAAAGGTGAGCCCTCCCTTCACGATTCCTACGCCTCCCATTCCGGGAGCGGCATCCCCGTCGACGTCGGCGTCGACGTCAATGTCGAGATCGATGCCCCCGACGATTCCTACCAGTAAAAGCAGCAGGAGAAGTCCGCCGGCGATAAGGGATAGATAAGTGAGAACGGTGATCATGGGTGAGCGGCTTTAATAAAATATTAACGCTCAGACCCTTACTTTACGTTTAACACAAAGGGTGTCGCCCGTCGATGGATTTCTGTTCTTGGTCTATCAATTGGATAATGCGCGTAAGAACAAGACGGATAAGAGTAGTATGAAAGCATAGGCCGCCCGGTATCAGGGCAATGGAGGACAGGGCAGTGCGCCCCGGCTACCGGCGAGCCGCGCGGCGCATTTAGCCGGGCGGGAAACTATTGGCGGATGTCTCTATCCGTAGATCAGGAACAGAATGACGCCCAACATGAAGAGTATCGCGGCGGGCTGAAGAGGAGCGTGCGATTGATTAGTCATGGCAGATAAGGTATGCTTGATGGAAAAACGATAAACCAATAAACAAGTTGCACTAAGGCGGGACAAACCGACATTAAACTTGTTCCTACGGTTAAATATAGATTTTTATTTCAATTTGACCTTATAGCCTTCACAAGTATATGCCCTGAAGCAAAGCAAAAAAGGCTCTCCGCCGATGCGGAGAGCCTTTTTCAATTTAGCAAAATTTGGAAGTGGCCTATAGCTTGGACACAATACCCGTGATGTTGTATTTACCGGCGATCGTACGAGCGGCAGACTGTGCATCATTGACGTTCTGGTAGGTTCCGACGTACACGCGGTTGATTACCTGCCCGTCTTCTTTAGTCACGGATCGATAATAGACATCCGACATCCCCTGTTCTTTCAATTCTTCTACCCGCCGTACCGCGTACGTTTCATTGTTGTAAGCGGCAAGCTGTATGGCAAAGGAAGCCTGCTCGGCACTCGATTCGTCATCGGCAACACCGCGGGCCTGCTGCGCACCGGGAGCTACGGTTGGGGCTGGGGGCGAAACTGTCTTGTCGTAGGCGACCGGTTCCCCTTTCGGAGCCTCCGAAATAGCCGGGGCGGGCGCCGGGTTGGTGACTTCGCGGGTAAAGACACTAGGGCGATCGTTTGCGTCAACCACGGTGGCGGGACGCAGAACTGCTGATGGTGCCACCGGCTCGTTTGCTGCCGGAGTAGGAACCTCAGCGGAGGAAGCTACATCCTGAACGGGGACGGGATTCCAGTTGCTGAAACCATCTGGTTCGATAGAGACTTCCGATTGGTTATCTATACCGAGCTCCTTTGCAGCCGTGTTGCTAAGCGTGACAACGCATTCAGGACACTCTTTACCGCGATCCGTGATTCGGACCACGACGGAACGACCGTTTTCAATATTGGTCACCCGGAGGAGGGTACCGAGTGGAAGTACGGGGTGACTTCCCGTCAATTCATTTGCCCGGTAGATTTCTCCGTAGGCCGTAGTAGTGCCGTCGGCATCCTTATCGTAGATACCGGCGATGCCATCCTGGCGCTTTTCATCTGCGGAAGCGTAGGTCTTGGGCGTAGCCTTTACTTCTTTGGGATGCGTTGCGGGCGCTGGCTTGTCCCATTCGAAACTCTGAGCGCTAAGCGCAGTGGCCGAAGTGAGTAGACTTAAAAGGAGTAAGCGTTTCATCAAGGGGTGATATTAGGGTAGATAGGCGGGTTAGACGTAGGGATTTACTAAAAGTAAGCTCCCTATGTGACATTACCCGGGTGAATATAACCGGCCAGCGAGCGTTTTGTTCAAATATCCTCAATGTTTGCAGCTAATTTAACGGTTCGTTATCGGTCCGCCACTTACGAACCTCCCGCCAGGCATAGGCTTCGTCCTCCCATCTGAGTAGCTCCGTAATGTTGGGGCCCTTGTAGTTTAGGAACCACGTTTCGATGATCTGCTTGGCTGCGTCATTGCCCAGCGAGAAGTCCAGGAAGGTAGTCACGTCCAGTGTTCGGTCCGCCGGTTCGGCGGCTACGGCGATGATCTTCGTGTCGATCTCGCCGCGATCCCGGAGCATTAGCGCACCGATGGGAACCACCCGCAACAGTGTTCCGGTGGGTACGCTTTCCCCGATCACCAGAACGTCCAGCGCATCGCCATCGCCGCCGCGGTCCTTATCCATCAGGGTGGAGGGAACAAAGCCATAGTTCCCAGGATAGGGAAGGAAGTTTACGACCCGGGTGCTACCGTCTTCGAGGGTATCGTTGACGTAGCCGCTACCCGGATGATATTCAATTTTATGGTTGGTACCGGCGGGTATCTCCACCACTACGTTCAACGCTTCTCCGTCGATACTCGGCAGGCTGTAAGGATCCATCATGGCGGACTCCGTAGCGACATCGCTATCCGCTGTGCAGGCTAGGAAGAAGCAACAGCTAATGTAAAGGACTAAACGCATTGTCATAGATTTGCGGCGGCAACGCTAGGGAGCAAAGTATCCCACGGTGCCCCCTACCCAGGTTTTACCTTTATTGTAGCGCACCCCGATCATCTCGCCCTTCGACAGACGGACGAGGTTATTGACCAATATTGGCCGCTTCTCATCCGGAGGCCAAAGGTACATCATGCGCAGTTCCACCCGGGCGGGTTCATCCGGAGTTTCTACGATGGGAACGTAGTTCACCTTACGCTGGAGGATGTAGTGCTCGGGCTCCTTGAGCGCCTGAAGGTCTTCGACCGTCGGATGCAGGTTGACCCCCATGCCGGCGAAGCTGTAGAGTGGCTTAAGTACGTATTGCGACAGGTCAGCTGGATATTCCTCCAGCGCGGAGAGAAAATGCGTTTCCGGAACGTATGGACTCTTCAGAAACGGCAAACTGAATTTGCTGATTAAAAAGAACCAGTTGGGATGCCCGGCCCACTCTACTTCCGCCTCCTCGATAAGGTTAAATTTCCGCTGGAGATCGGTACGGGCCTTGAGTTCATCAAAGATCACCCGGTTGAAAATTCGCTTCACCTGTACCCGTTCGCCGACGCGCTGATAATACAGTTTACCATCCACCAGATCGACCTCGCTGATGCATACTTCACTGATGCCCATCTCGGCACAAGCCACTACGAAGTCTATCCGAGTAGTCTGACTTTTCGGATCTACCTCCAAGAGGATAACGTGCTGTGGCTCGTGTCCCCCGAGAATGGTATTTCGCAGCAGGTCGAGATATTCGTCATCGCTCGACCCGTCAAAGCGGGCGGAAAATCCTTCGGGAATGGTAAAGAACCGCCGGAAACTACGGTCAAGTAGGCCCTGGAAGAAATAGAGGGAGGGGAATCCCTGCACTTCTACGAGCTGGGGCACGATCGTTCCATCTTCCGCCTCGCAAATCCCGAAGTCCAACTGAAGAAACAGCGGGCGATCGTCCTG
>JBASAV010000091.1:0-5610 GCA_049650785.1 Lewinella sp.
ACCTACGCCCGCTCGTTCGACCATCTTGGTACTTCGATCTACGAATAGACCCGCTTGAGCAGACGAATTCCGCTACGCTGCATTCGGCGGACGATGCTGGTGAGCGTAGCTAAAATGACTCCGCCCAGATCACTTCCCCATCGCGGTCGAAGGTGAGCTCATCCACTGCCCCGGTCCCCAGAAAATCGTACTGCAGACCAATTATCTCGCGGACGGCTTCCTGACGTGCGACCTCCATCACGCTGCTTTGATTTATCCGGACAAACAGGCTATCGGTCGTTCCCGTCACCGATAGATCCGTCCACCCATCTTTCATCACACCAAAGGCCGACAGATCAGCCGCTTCTCCATCGTAAAATTGACCACCGACGTAAGCACCCAGATCGGCAATACAACCCGGCGCACTGAATGGCAAGATGATGGCGCCATCCTTGAGCATCACCGTCACCCGGGCGTGCCGGCAAGCCGCCGATCCTTCGGCGTAGGTATGCCGGATGCGGGTACGGAAGGTGAAATTGTCCGTTCTTAAGCCATCCAATTCCCGGACATTCACGAACGCTGTGGAGGGTACCGTCGGCTGCATAGCGATGCCATATCGCTCCAGGACTTGCGGGGTGATGGCTAGTTGTCCTACCTGCCGTACCTCTTCCGGTTTTAGGTACACCGGCGATTTTTCATTGCCTGCTATGGCGACCCATCCCTCGGAGGGGAGGAACAGTCCTTGCTCCCGAACAACCTGCTGCCCCACCACCAGCTTAGCCTGGTAGAAGCCCGGCAAATGATAGATGGAAGTGTGTGTATTTCCTAGGGCATCAAGTTTTTCCCGGCGGCGGGAATCCCAGTTCTGTTGCAGAAACACGGCCGAATCGCCGGCGGCGGTAGCCTCGTAAGTAAAGACCACGGAATTCGGGAAGCCGGTAGTTACGGGACGAACGGAAAAAGAAAAATCTTCGGAAACGAATTCTTGCGGCGGAGGCGCAGGAGAAACGGACGTCCCCGGAAGGAAAGCCAATACCACCACCGCCAACAAAAGTACGGGCAACAGAAGCAGGGCATAACGGAGCGGACTTTTCTGGCTCCCGTTATTTGCGGACTTCTCCACAGCTTCATCCGTCCCGGGGCGGTAAACGGCCGATCGGAACGAACGGTAATTCTCGTAACCCGCAAAAACGGCCAAAGCATCCAGGGTCGTGGTACTCGGGCTACTGGAGTAAGCCACCCTACCCCACACCCGCTTTAGCGTGGTCGGGCTCAGGTTCACGGCCGTCGCTTCGGCAATGGTTTCGCTGAGGCTTTCGAAATCGGCATTGGTCCACCGATCCGCGGGCCCCCACCCCAGTCGGTCTTCGATTTTCTCCCGGCATTTACCCAGCAGGGCCGCTTCGCTCATGCGACCAAAGTACGGGAGTCCACCGGAATGCGGCACATGACCGTCGGATCGCGCCACCACTGAAGACTTATAACCATCAGAATGTCAAATACTTATCCACTATGCACCGTCTTGCACGGAATTGAACCGGCCCTGAACGGGTCTGGTCCCGCACCGCGGTCACCTTTGGAGGAAACAACCATTGACCATGAATAAATTACTGATCCTCTTCACTCTACTGATCATGCTTACACCTGCGCTCGCGCAAAAAACCATCGAGGTGCCCATGACCCCGGAAGACTGGGCTTTCAACGGTAACGACGCCCGCATCACCACCCACCTGGGCCAAACCGCCCTGGAGCTTTCCGATGGCCCTTTCGTCATCAGCCGGGCGGTCACCGACTTCCAGGATGGCACCATCGAATACGATCTGGCCCTGACAGACTCCACCCGCTTCGCCAGCATTTACTTCCGACCGAAGGACCTGTCTAACTACGAACACGTTTACTTCCGTCCGAATCCGGGAAAGGGGCCGATGGCCAATGACCTGATCCAGTACGCCGCCGTCGTCGACGAAGTCAACCTTTGGGATATGAGTCTCGAATACCAATCGAACGCCACCTTCACCTACGACGGATGGAATCACGTGAAGCTGGTCATCCGCGGCGGTCAGCTCCTTGCCTACGTAAATGACATGGACCGGCCCGCCCTCTACGTACCGATGATGGACGGGGAACGCGCGGCGGGTGAAATTGCCTTTGACGGCGAGGTGTACGTTGCCAATATCCGGGTGCAACCGGACCATACGCCCGGCCTGGGAGATGGCCCCGTGTATGATGTCACGGAGAACGATCCTCGCTATCTGCGCCAGTGGGAAGTCACCCAACCCGCAACCTTAGCCCCGGAGGCCATGCCCCTACCGCTTCCAGTGGGTAATGAAGTACCGGCCTTGCCAGACGACGACGCCGGTTGGGACCCCATTGCCGCCGAACGATTCGGGCTCGTCAACCTGAGCCGGAAATTCGGAGCGACACCCTTCGGGGAACAGCGCGTAGTATGGCTGCGTACGACAATCACCGCCAAAGAAGCTCAGCTACGCCGCCTCGATCTCGGCTTCAGCGATGGCGTACTCCTGTTTTTGAATGGCGGCCTGCTGGGCATGGACCGCAGCGTGTATCTGTCCCCCGGTATGACCGAGCCCGAGGGCCGGCTGTCCATCGACAACAGCCACTGGGAACTGCCGCTGCGGGCAGGCGAGAATGAGCTTCTGATCGCGGTTACGAACTTCTTTTACGGGTGGGGCATAACGGCGCGCTTGGATAATGGTAGGGGGTTGCGGTATTAGTGCTTTTAGAACCCGAGCGTACCTCGGGATCCAGTACCCTAACTCACCCGCCTAACCGAGCCCGCTCATCCGCATCCCCCCCAATCGAGCGAACCGAACTCTGCGACGTGCTTCCGAACCGCCACGAATAGCTCAACCGGAAGATGCGGAAGCGCGCAGCCTCGGAACGGTAATCGACCGTCCCCGTGTTACCGTAAGCTTCGGGGGTGACCCGGCCCCGCTCATTGATGACTCGGCTGGATTTCAGGATGTCCTCCACGGAAAACTGCAAGCTGTGGCGATCGCTGATCCGGTAGCGGAAGCCGCCGTTCAGCCACCCGAAGCTCTGCAGGCCTACCGTACCGTTGAATTGGGGTCCGTTGTAGCGGGCGGACAATTCCGCGGTAAGGTGCTTTCCGATGCTCCACTGCTGATCGACGCCCACGGTGTAGAAGGTATAGGTTCGCCTCGCCGGTAGGTTGGTGTACGTCAGGACGAAATGCCGGCGGGCCAGGGTGCCGCTTCCCGTGATGGACCACGCCGGTGTTACTTCCCAGGGTAGCGTGGCCTGCAGATACACCTCCCGCTGGAAGTCGATGTTTTGGGGTTTGATCCGAACAATGCCCAGTTCACGGTCCTCTATGCCCTGGTAACGGGCAATCGGATTGGTTTCGTAGGCATAGCCAAGGGTAAGGGTGTACGGGGCCACTACCAGATCAAAGCTCACATTATCGCTGATGGCCGGGCGCAATTCGGGGTTACCGGTAAAGATGGAACCCGGATCGTTGTACACGATAAAGGCGGTCACGTCCGCGTATCCCGGACGGGTGATCCGCCGCTGGTAGCGCGAACGCAGCACCTTCCCCTCCCCTACTTCCCGTTCCAGCGTGACGTTCGGAAATAGACTGCCGGTGTTTCGATTCGCCCCCTGGTTGTCGCTGAAGGTGCGCGACCAGTACTCGTAGCGGAAGCCGGCGAGCAAGCGATACCCAGGTGCGAATTGCCAGTCGGTACTCAGGTAACCGGCGGCGATCCATTCCCGGACGCGGGAATCGGTGGACTGCCGCGGCAGTTCGCCCGTATCGTCGGTCGACACCAACTCTCCCTCATTCGCCGTAAGGGAATGGCTGTACTTGCCGCCCCAGCCGTATTTGAAGGTCTCGCTGGCTTGCTTTTCTCCGTCAAAGCCGGCCACCCCGACCGAAACAGCGGTGCGATTTTCCGTTGCGCTACCGTCGTTAAATACCAGTGCCAGGGGCGGGAGGGTATCTCCGTTCAGCGGGCGATAGCGGTTGGTTACCCGAAGAGGGCTGGACACCCGGTACCGGATCCCGTTAGCGTAAGCTGTCCACTTCGTGTCCGATCTGTCCAGGGTGTAGTTGAGGCTTCCGACCAGATTGCTACGCCGGGTCTGGCCATCCACCGAAATATCGGCGTTCAGGCCCGTGTCGTCAGCAAAAAGGTACCTACCCGTATTCTTCCTGCGCTCCGCCGCCCGACCCATATTGTATAGTATCTCCCCGCCTAGCATTCCGCCTTCGCCGAGCCGGCGCGCGGCCCCGAAGGTCATGTTATGGTTGCGGTCGGTCACGTGATTCAGGCTCTCGAAGCGGATGTCGGTTTGCCCATCACCAAGGGCCGGGGTGCTGCTCCTTGCCACCGCCGCCCAGCCGTCCAGTTGGTCGTCGTAGGTAAATCCGTAGTTGCCATACACGTCGAAACCGGTGCCCCCGTGGCTGATGCGAAGACCGGTACTTCCCTTGACTCCGTAGCCATAGCCTACGCTCTGGGTAAAATTGCCCTGGGTTCCGTCGCCGGAGCCGGTAGCCAGTACGATGTTGATGACGCCCCCCGTCCCTTCCGCATTGTACTTGGCGGAGGGATTGGCCAGTAGTTCGATCCGCAGGATATTGTCGGCACCAATACCCTCGAGCAGGGCCAGCAGATCGCTCAGGGGCAGGTGCGTCTCGCGGCCGTTGAGGAGCACCTGGGTGCCGCTCCGCCCGTTCAGGCTAAAGCCACCGTTGCGCCGGTCCACCAGCACTCCGGGCGACCGCTCCAGTAATTGCAGGGCGTTGCTGCCCTGGCTGAGCGTGCTCGCCGCTACGTCGACGATCTGCCCCTCCCGACTCTGTCGGATGAGCTGCCGGCGGGAGCGGACAGTCACCTGGGCGAGCTCCGACGGGGCGGCGCGGAGCACGATATCTTTCAAATCCTGCCGCGCTTCTATTAACTGCGTGTGATCTTCGAAAGTGAGGAAGGATACCCGAAGCAGGCAGGGCGATATAGCCGGGAGTTCGAGAAGGAAGCGACCTTCATCGTCGGTCTGGGTCCCGACAAGCAGGCTGCTGTCGGACAAAGCGAGCAGGCTCACGTTGGCGTAGGCTACGGGATGGTGTTCCTGGTCGACCACCCGCCCGGCGATCTGAGACGTAAGCAGCGAAGGAAGCAGCAGCAGAGCTAAAAGAAACGAGGGAAAGCGCATACCGGGAGTGTTTCCACCAAGATGCTGGAGCATACCGCTCTACCCCAACCGGACTTGACTTCCGGGCGTGGGCAATTGATGACGCGTCTCTTATTGCGATTGACGTACCTGCTGCCGTGTCTCGGCCCGGTGGACACGGGATATCGGTCGTTCGTCAAGGAAAACCTTACGTACGGCCCGGCCACTTGCGAGCGTTGATGATTTACCCCTAGTTTAAGGGCTTACCCCCATCACCTCCCCGTGACCCCGCTTTCTCTCTCGCCCTGGTTTTTTCGGTACAAACTGCATCACGTGGTCTTCTGGGCGGTGTACCACTACCTGTGGTGGGCGTGGTACGAGGAAAGCACCTTCCGGGTCTTCGGGACGCTTTCCCAACCGCCGTACCTGATCAAGTACCTTACTTACGTGATCGTGCAGCTGGCCGGGGTCTAC
>JBASAV010000092.1:0-8370 GCA_049650785.1 Lewinella sp.
GGCCATGCCCTTAGCCGCTTTCTTCTCACCCGGCCGTGCCCGTGCCCAAGCTAGCGGAAACACCGTAATCGACGTACTGAACTTCGCCCTGACCCTCGAATACCTCGAGGCCGAGTACTACGCCATGGGCCTTGACAGCAACGGTCTCCTATCCGGCGATACCCGCGCAACGATTGCCCTCATCGGACAACACGAGCAGCAGCACGTGGAGTTCCTGCGATCTGCGATCAGCGGTGCCGGTGGAACCGCGGTCGAAATGCCGTCTTTCGACTTCACTGCCGGTGGAACCTTCCCCAACATTTTCTCCGACCAGCCTACCTTTCTCGCCGTAGCGCAAGCCTTTGAGGACACTGGCGTACGGGCCTATAAAGGTCAGGCCGGTAACCTTATGGGCAACGGTGATGTACTGACGGCCGCTTTGCAGATTCACTCGGTCGAAGCCCGTCACGCGTCCATGATACGCCGGATGCGCGGGTCTAAAGGATGGATTACCGGTGACACCAATACCACCGGCGCTCCTGCCGCCGATGCCGTATACGCCGGGGAGGATCAAACCACTCAGCTCGGTCTGGATATGACCTCTTCCAGTGTTGGTCGAGATCAGGTCACCGAAGCCTTTGACGAGCCACTCGAAATGCAGGCCGTACTGGATATTGCCAGCCTTTTCATCGAAGCATAGAGGCAGACCAAATCCTCCCTGATTCGGTCCCCAGAATTAGACACTTTCACAAACGCGATAGGACGCCGTGACCCGAAGGTCACGGCGTTTTTTTTGTCGGCCTAGCCCAGACCAACGTCCAGCGTCATCATCACGATGAAGCCGAGGACAAAACCCAGAGTAGCAATGTCGGTATTGGCTTCCATCTGTGTTTCCGGCACCACCTCCTCAATAACCACGAAGATCATGGCACCCGCCGCGAAGGCCAGCGCATAGGGTAGAATAGGAGTGAAAAACGTGACGGCCAGCGCTCCGCCCACCGCGGCGATAGGTTCAACGGCAGCCGACAGCTGCCCGTACCACCAGCACTTAAATGGCTTAACTCCCTGACGCCGCAGCGGCATGGAGACGGCCAAACCCTCCGGAAAATTTTGAATGCCGATGCCAATGGCCAGGGCAACCGCGGCGCCGATGGATGCACCCGGCATGCCGGCGGCAACCCCTCCGAACAACACACCTACGGCTAAGCCTTCGGGAATGTTGTGCAGTGTAATTGCCAGGACCAGGAGCGTAGTACGGCGCCAGGGAGAAGGCACCCCCTCCGCCTCCGATGTGTCATGAAACAAGTGGAGGTGGGGCAGCACCTTGTCCAGCCCGAAGATGAACAGGGCCCCCATCCCGAATCCCACCGCCGCCGGAATGACCTTTATGAAACCTTCGCCCGGGCTCATTTCAATGCCCGGGGCCAGCAAGCTCCAAAAACTCGCCGCTACCATAACCCCGCCGGTGAAACCCAGGGCACCATCCAGCAGCGTACGGTTCATACCGCTGAAGAAGAAAACCAGCGCCGCCCCCGCAGCCGTCAGGATCCAGGTAAAAAGGGAGGCATACAAAGCCGCAAGGATGGGATCGATAGATTCAAAATAGGTAATTATGGTATCCATGCCTAATGGTTAATCATTATGGTGGCAAATCTAATTCAAAAGTTTGAGTAGCCTAACTTTTATCTGCTATTGGGCTCCGCCAGAGTGTAGATCGGGCCGATCATATTACCCGGTACGAATCGGTCCACACAAAACGTGCTTACCGCGGGGGCGGTAAGCACGTTGATAGTTTCAAAACAATTAGGATAGTCAGGTAGATTGACCACCCCGAAAATTATGCATCACCCAGCTTAAACGGCCACTGCTTCACCACCTTGCCGGTAGCATTGAAAATGGCGTTCGCGATCGCCGGAGCCATCGAAATCGTTCCGACTTCTCCCAGTCCTTTCACGCCAAGCTCGTTAATGATGTCGTCTTTCTCTTCAACAAAAATTACTTCCAGATCACCAATGTCGGCGTGCACGGGAATGTGGTATTCAGCAAGGTTTGTGTTCATGAACTTACCCATCTGATGATCCAGCAGGGTCTCCTCCCGGAGTGCCATACTGATGCCCCAAACCATACCCCCCAGGATCTGACTGCGGGACGTCTGAGGATTCATGATCCGGCCGGCGGCTACGGCCGTCACGGCGCGGGTTACGTACACGACGCCCAGTTGGGCGTCGACTTCCACCTCCACGAAGGAAGCCGCGTGACTGTTGCGCGCGTACTTTTTGAGTTTCAGCGGATTGGGCACGTTCGTCTTCGACGCTTCCAGTGCTTTTCCCCTGTTAAAGTCAATGATTTGGGTAAAGGGAATGCGGACCGACGGATCGGCATTGAGCACGATCTCGCCACCGGTAAAGGTTACGTCCGGTAGCAGGGCATCACCCAGCGGAAAGCCGTCCAGGATCTGCGCCAGGTGAAAAATCTTATCCTTGAGGGCATAACACGCTGCTTTGACCGCCGAACCAACCACGCCGGTCGTGAAGGATCCACCCTGTACGGGTGAGGCGTCCAGCTTACTGTCTGCGTACTCGAAGGTTACGTCTTCAAACGGTAGCCCCAGCTCGTCGGCGGCGATCTGCGACATAACGGTGTAGGCTCCCTGTCCGCAGTCATTGAGGGCGCACTGGATCAAGAGTTTACCCTCGGTGGTCAGTCGGGCGGTTGCCTTAGCGGGCAGCATGATGGCGTCCCAGATACCGGAGGCCATGCCGTGGCCCACCAGCCGGTTACCCCGTTTCGGGTGCTCGCCGGTCGGCTTACGCTCTTCCCAGCCGAAGCGTTCGGCCGCTTGCTCGTAGCAAGCTTTGAGTTCCTTACTGGAGTAGGGCTTGTCGGAGCTTACGTCGCGGAGTGTATAATTCTTGAGCCGGAATTCCAGCGGGTCCATCTGGAGGCGGTCCGCCAGTTGGTCCATGGTGGTTTCTATGGCCAGCATCCCGGTTAGCCCACCGGGTGCCCGCATATCCAGCGGGGTGAAGCGGTCCAGCGGAATGAGTTTGTAGTCCAGGTGAACGTTCTCGACCGGGTACAGCATACCAGCGTGGTTGACCACCGCCTCGTGGTAGTCCTCGAAGCGAGAGGTCTCGGCGTACGCCTCGTGACTCACGGCGGTCAGCGTACCGCCCGCAGTGGCTCCAAAGCGCAACCGCTGGATGGTTTCCGGGCGGTGGCCGAAGGTGTACATCTGCTCGCGATCCAGCTGCACGCGTACGTTACGTTCCAGTTGTAGCGCCGCCATCACGCTCAGCAACACCTGGTACTGGGGCCGCAGCCCCGATCCGAATCCACCGCCTACGAAGGGAGCGATCACCCGCACGTCGCTCATGCTCAGGCCGAGCGCGCTGCTGACGTACATCTGCGAATTGGTCGTTCCCTGTGTCTTATCGTAAACGGTCACCTTGCCATCCCCCTCGAATACCGTGGTGGTGGCGTGCATTTCCATCGGATTGTGGTGCTGCGAGCGGTGGTAGAACTCCCCCTCGAAGGTGACGTCCGCCGCGGCGAAAGCCTTCTCAAAGTCGCCGTAATCGTCGGGCGGCATAGGCTTGAGAATGGAGTCTATACCCTTTTTTGGTTTTCTGGCTTTATCCAGGTTTTTATGCATGTCCACGTCGAAGGACTCTTCTTCGTAAGTGACTTCCAATAAGGAAGCGGCGTAGCGTGCGGCCTCGAAGGTATCGGCCAGGACCAGCGCGATTGGCTGGTCGGCAAACTGTACCTCCGCGTCGTAGAATGGCCGGAAGGGGGAACCGGGAGGTGCATCGATGTCGGAATACTGCATATCGAAGTAGCCCATCTTGGGTCGCCGCAGGTGGTGCATGATTTCTACCACGCCCTCGATTTCGCGGGCGGCCCGCTCGTCGATGCCGGTGATCCGGCCCTTGGTGATGGTAGCGTTGACCACGTAGCCGTGCAATAAATTATCCGGTGCGTACTCGGCGGCGTAGGTGGCGGTGCCGGTGACCTTCTGTTCGCCGACGATGCGCCGGCGGGGGCGGCCAATTTCCCCCTTGTGGTGGGATAGAGTGGATTGGGTCATTATAGCGAGGGTTTTGCGCCGGGGCGTTGACAGGAAGGATCGTGCGCCATGGCGCCCGCACGGAGGATGGCCCGATGTGCCAGATCCACCTTAAATTGATTGTGTTCGAAACCGCTGGCCCCTTCGAGGATCTTCTCCGCGGCACGGGCAAATTGTTCTTCCGAGGGAGGCTGACCGTTCAGCAGTTCCTCCGCGGCCGGTACCCGCCAGGGCTTGTGGGCTACCCCCCCCAGTGCGATGCGCGCGGTGGAGATGTTGCCCTCCCCGTCGAGTTCGTAGCCCATGGCCACGCTTACGATAGCGAAGGCGTAGGAGTGACGGTCCCGTAGTTTGAGGTAGGTATGGTGATCGGCGAAGCCGCGGGCGGGCAGGTCGATGGACAGAATCAGCTCGTCGGCTTTCAATGTATTATCGTCCTGGGGCCGGTCGCCGGGAAGGCGGTGGAAGTCGATGAAGGGGATCTCCCGTTCTCCTTCGGGTCCCTTGACGCGGACCACCGCTTCCAGGGCCGCCAGGGCAACGCACATATCCGAGGGCATGGTGGCAATGCACTTATCGCTGTAACCCAGGATCGCGTGCAGCCGGTTGTGACCTTCCCGCGCGGGGCAGCCGGACCCGGGTACCCGTTTGTTGCAGGGGCTGGACGCGTCGTAGAAGTAGTAGCAACGGGTACGTTGCAGCAGGTTACCTCCGTTCGTTGCGGCGTTGCGGATCTGGGGGGTGGCCCCGGCCAGGATCGTCCGGCTCAGCAGCGGGTACCGCTCCTCAACGATGGGGTGGTAAGCCGTGGCGTTGTTGGTGACGAGGGCTCCGAGACGCAGACCGCCGTCGGGCAGTTCGGTGATTTCCTTTAGCTCGTCGATTCCGTTTAGGTCGACCAGCTTTTCGGGGTGGGTCAGATCGTACTTCCACAGGTCGATCAGGTTGGTACCTCCGCCAATGTAATTATTGCCCGGACCGGTAGCTTCCGCGACCGCGGTGTCGACGTCTCCGGCTTTGTAGTAGTTAAAATCATTCATGTTCGCCGTCCTTTACCGCCATGATGGCGTCGATAATATTGGTATTGGCCCCGCAGCGGCAGAGGTTGCCGCTCATCAGTTCCTTTACTTCCTCGCGCGTCTGTGCGTGTCCCTCTTTCATAAGCGCCACGCCGCTGCAAATCTGTCCCGGCGTACAGTAGCCGCACTGGTATGCATCGTGCTCCAGAAAGGCTTCCTGTAGCGGATGTAGATTTCCGGGCTGTCCTACGCCTTCGATGGTGGTGATATCGCTGCCATCCTTCATAACGCCCAGGGTAAGGCAGCTAAGTACACGTTCGCCGTCGCAGATGACCGTGCAGGCGCCGCACTGTCCATGGTCGCAACCTTTCTTAGAGCCGTGAAGATGGAGGTGGTTACGTAGGGTATCGAGTAAGGACACCCAGGGGCGTACGCTCACCCGCTCGGCCTTGCCGTTGACGGTGAGCTTAATTTCTTGGGGAGAAGACATGTGGTGTAGTTCCGTGTGGGCCGATACTGGCTTAGCCCTGCAACGGTGGAATGCTGGATGTGTTTGCTCGTTTGGCTAACTTGCTTTCCAGCCAAATTTATTTCTGGCTTGCGGGATATAAGTGCGTATTTTGTTATGCGTCAAATGGGACTGCTATAACTCCTTAATTAACAGTGCGACGGGGCGCGGGAGTGGAGTAAGTTGGTCGTTTGGAAGATGGCCAACGTTCGAGTACCCCTTTTTGATCCTGCGCACCGCCGCCCTAAAAATCCAGTACGATACCAATATTTGGCAGCACGGAGCCGGCATCGACCGGCACGACGACCAGCCTACGTGGATCCACGACCACGCCATCGTCCGTACGCTGCAGGCCAAAGGAGGGCGGCTCGGGCGACTGCTGGCCGAGAGCGTTTTGAATCTCCAGAAATACGTTCAGGGCTAGCTTATTAAAATTCCACTTCCGGTCGATGCGGATATCCGCCTGCTGGAATGACTCCAGTTTGACGGAGCCTAGCTGGTCATAATCCAGGATCAGGGCGGGGTACACCGGCAGCGTCTGGTCGACGTCGACGGGAGGGTAGGGGGTGGGGCCTACGAAACGGTAGCGGAGGCTGACCTCCCAGTTGTCACCGAGCTTGTACCCGCCGGTGAAGGTCAGCAGGTGACGACTATCCCAGGCGGACGGACGGTACGTGTCATCAAAACCCGTAAACTCGCTTTTGAAAAAGGTGTACGCCAGGATGCCGTACAGGCGACCCGTAAAGCGCTGCTGCAGCAAGAGTTCCAAACCGTAGGACCGCCCCTCGCCGACCGAGCGGACCGCCTCGTTGCCGAGCACTTCGAAGCCGGCGCCCTTATTGGCCAGGGAGGCGCTATCGATCACCGACACGGGATAGTCGCCGTAGTCCTTCCAGAAACCCTCCAGCGAGATCGTGACGGAGGGTTTTGGCCTGAACGCCAGGCCCGCTACGTAGTGCGTGCTGCGAATGTAGCGGGCATCGCGGTTCGCCAGTTGCCCGTTGCCGTTCTGATATCCCAGTACCGTATAGGGCGGCAGTTTATAGTACACGCCGACCGATGCATTGGCCCGCCACCGACTCTCGGCGTCCAGTGCGTAGGACAGGCCGATGCGGGGGGAGAGGGTTTCCAACAGTTGATTTTGCTGGGTCGTATAGGTGTTCGCGTCGGAGCGCAGGCCGAAAGAAAAATTGAGCCGGTTACCAAACAACGGCCGAGCCGCCTGGACGAAGGCTCCGTAGCGGTAGATACTGACCCCGGAGTCGAAGACGTTCTCGTCGATGCGGTTATCGGTCTGGTTTCGGTAGTCGGCCCGCTGCACGCTGAACCCGCTGTTGACGATCCATTCTCCGATGAAGCTGGTCAGTTGATTGCGCCACTTGATCTCGGCTTCCCGGCTGTCGTTGCGGAAGAGTACGCCCGTCTGGGCGATGTTGTCCCGGTAACGGGTGAAGGTGTTGTCCAGGATGTTGGTGCTGAGCGTGGACCGAAAGCTCCCGGTTCCGTCCCGGAAGCGCCGCCGAAAGCTGAGCCCCGAGGTGGTCGACCACTGTCGGATCACGGGTACCTGCTCCTGTGAGGCCTGCTGCTCGGGGTCGAACTCTTCGATTTCGTTCACCGTCAGGTCGTCGATGGAGCCTACACCGATGAAGCTCAGCGTATTATACTCGTTGAATTGATGGGTGATTTTGTACTGGTAGTCCCAGTAATCCGGCAATATGGGCAGACCGATCAAGCGAAAGAGCAATTGCAGGTAGGACCGCCGCGCGGAAACCAGAAAGGTCGTTTTTGCCGGCTCTTCCGGATTGGATCGAAACAGGGGGCCTTCCAGCGTCAGCGCCGCCTCGGACGAGCTGATCCGTACGTTGCCGCGGAAGTCGCGGCTGCTGCCCTCCCGCTGGTTGAACTGCAGGACGCCGGAGAGGGCATTGTCGTAGCGGGCGTTGAAGGCGGAGGTGGAGAGGTCGACGTCCTCTATAAAAGATACGTTGAGCAGTCCGACCGGTCCGCCCGCGCTACCCTGGGTGGCAAAGTGGTTGATGTTGGGGATTTCGACGCCGTCCAGGTAGTAGACGTTCTCGTTGGGTGCACCGCCGCGGATGATGACATCGTTGCGAAATCCGCCGATCGATCCCGACACGCCGGGTAATGACTGGACCACCTTGGCCACGTCGTTGTTGCCGCCGGGGTTGGTGGCGATTTCCACGGCGGAAAGCGTCTGGGAGGATAGCGGACTGATGAGATCTTCGGTCGAACTACCGCGAACGACCACCTCGTTCAGCGTTTCGGAAGCTTCTACGAGTTCGAAGTCGAGGTCCGGCGTGCCGGTGGAGCGTATGACTACGTTGAACTGCGTGGCCAACTGGTAGCCCAGATAGGTGGCCATAACGTTGTAGCTCTTGGGGGGAATGTTTGGCAGGCGGTAGTAGCCCTCCGGGTCGGTCGTCGTACCGAGCTGCGTACCATCTAATTGTACGGTGGCACCAATGAGGGGATCGCCGGTCTTTCCATCGCGTACGTAACCGGAAAGCGTGCCGGCGGACTGGGAAATTAGCGCCGCAGTGACGAATAGACAAACTCCGGAAAACAATAAGCGTAGTAGCATAGGAGGGATTGATCGTTTAGCGCGGCTCATCCGGAAGCAGGGTAGGGTAGTGCTCCTTCGCGGCAGGATGGCGATAGCAAGTTGCTAATAAAGTGGTCACCGCAATTTTGGCTGGTGTGCGTCCTACCGCGAAAGGTCGTAAATTTCTATCGCCGTCCATTAATATGTAGACGGCGCGACACACCTGCAC
>JBASAV010000093.1:0-1624 GCA_049650785.1 Lewinella sp.
CCGTGACGACCTGCAGGATATCCTGAATATGGTCGACGATAAGGCAAATGGTATCTGCCTGTGTACGGGCTCGCTGGGGTCACGGTCGGACAACGATCTCCCGGCCATGGCTAAGGAATTCCTCGACCGCATTCACTTCGTTCACTTACGGAACGTAGAACGGGGGCCACACGAGAGCTTCCGGGAAAGCGGTCACCTGCAGGGAGACGTCAATATGGCCGACGTCATGGGTGAGTTGCTGAAGGCGAAGGTCGATGTGCCCTACCGCCCGGATCACGGCTTCACGCTCTTCGACGACCGGAAGCGGGAAACTTACCCGGGCTACAGCCTGTACGGCCGCATGCGGGGACTAGCCGAACTGGAAGGCCTGCGCGCCGGCCTGTCGGCTACCGCACGAGGGTAACCGATCCTTCCAGGGATATGATCGTATCGTCGGGTAATCGCACCTTGGCGGCGTACACGTAGACTCCTACCGAGAGCGGCTTGCCGCGGAAAGTGCCGTCCCAGGCGCCGTCCTTCCGGTCGTCCTTCTGCCAGAGCAGTTCCCCCCATCGATCAAAGATCATCAGTTCGGCAAGGGTGGCCATCCGTGCCGGAATGTAGATCCGGAACACGTCGTTATTGCCGTCGTCATTCGGGCTGAAGGCATTGGGGACGTAGATGCGCGGACTTCGATCCACGGTGATGAGTACGCTATCGGTGACCGTACACATGTCGGGGGTTACGTAAGTCACGGTGTAGGAGGTGTTGGTAAAGGGAGCGGCTACCGGCGTCGAACAGTCGGAGCAACTCAGCGATTCAGCGGGAGTCCAGGAAATGGCACCCGTTCCGCTGGCTAATTCCTGCCCGGCACCGTCCAGGAGAACCGAATCTCCCATGCTGATGTGCCGGTCGGGACCCAGGTCGATAAAGGGGACCGAGGGCTCATCAAGAAAGACGGTTTGGATATCCGAAGCACAGCCGTTGGCATCCTCGATCCACGCATCGTACGTACCGCTACGCAGACCACTGAAGTGAGGAGTTGCTTGCTGCTGTCCCGTGGAAAGCACGTAGGAATAGGGTGGGGTGCCGCCCGCTCCGCTAACGGTGATGAAACCGGTGGTTCCATCCGAACAGTCATCGTAGCCATCGACGACAAAGGCAGTTAGTGGTGGCGTGCCGCCGATGGGAACATTCCGCTCTATCGTGCAGCCCGCCGCGTCGGTGATGACTAGCGCGTAATTGCCGGCCGGAAGGTCGCGACGGATGGAGGGGTTACCCTCTTCGGTGTCCGGCTTACCGTCTTTGTACCACTTTACCGTATAAGGATATTTACCCGTGATCGCATTGATGGCGATGCTGCCACCGCCCGAACAGCCGGCGGGTTCAACGGCGATGTCGGCCGTGAAGGAATTCTGATTGCGCACGGTGTAGGCTACCGTCATTGGGCACCGCACGCCGTCCATCAGGGTTAGGGTATAGGTGCCCGGCAGTGGGACGTCTACTTCGGGGGCATCGCCACCGACGAGCTCGCCGGCCGCGTTCCGCCACTCGTACATTATTTGTTCGGGGTGCTCGACCGATACCTCGATATGGCCGTCACCTCCATTGCAGTAGATATCCTTGATCGTGACGTCCTGAATAC
>JBASAV010000094.1:0-3058 GCA_049650785.1 Lewinella sp.
GTGGTTTGCATGCCCTCGCCGCCAACGTCCACCGGGCTCTGGGCCATGGTGGCTGTAGCCATAAGAAGACTAAAAATAAGTAGCAGGTGGTGGTGCATGGGGTTTGTTGTTTCTTTGTCCATGCAACGCGATTATGGGGCCGAGGTGTTCTGTCTGGCTGATTTCGGCCGGTATAATCGTCCAAAATGTCATGTATGAGCTATGCCGAAGCGCTCACCGAGCTCGAAACCATTCTCCAGGAACTACAACAAACCCCCGCGGAGATCGACCGGCTGCACGCGCGGGTTGCTCGCGCGGAGCAGCTCATTGCCTCGTGCCGGGCTACGTTACGCAGCGTTGAGGATGAGCTAGGGAAGCTGGGGCAGACGACCGATACCACGATCGATAAAAAGGGTAGCTGATGAAGACCGCACTAATCACCGGAGCAACCGGAGGAATCGGGCTGGAGACCGCCCGGGCGCTGGCCCAGCATGGGTTTCATGTACTACTACACGGGCGTACGGCCGAAAAGGCAGGAGCGGCTTCCGCCGGTCTAACCGGGAATGTGACACCGGTACACGCGGACCTGGCTGACCTGGGTGCCGTGCGCAGACTGGCCGATCAGGTTTTGGAACTCGTGCCGAAGCTGGACGTGCTAATCAATAATGCCGGTGTCTGGAATTCCCATCGGGAACTTACTCCCGAAGGGGTGGAAATAACCTTCGCCGTTAATCACCTGGCTCCCTTTCTGTTGACCGGCTTACTACGGGACCATTTGCAGCCCGGCGGGCGTATCATCTGCGTATCCAGCGATAGCCACCGCCAGGTGAAGAGGATGGACTTTGCGGATATCGGGTTGAGCAAAAATTACCACGGCCTGCGAAGCTACGCCCAGAGTAAGCTCGCCAACGTGCTGTTCTGCTACGAATACGATCGCCGGAAGCAGGATCGAACGACCATCTGCGCCGTGCAACCCGGGCTGGTACAGACGGACATCGGCCTAAAAGGTAATACCTGGCTCCACCGCCTGGCCTGGCGGGTGCGTCGCCAAATGAGCGGTCATAAATCGCCCGCCGAGGGCGCACGGACCAGCCTGTTTTTAGCTACTGCAGCGGAAACTCCGCCGAGTGGCCTTTACTGGGACAATATGAAGCCTAAGCAGAGCTATTCCAGCACCTACAGCGAGGAGGAAGCACGCCGGCTTTGGCAGCTCAGTGAGGAACTGACGGGCTTTGAATATGTATTCGCCGGCTAGGCCAGCTTACTGCGGTACTTCCAGTGGTTCCAGGGAAGATGGGGCGGGCTCCCGGTAGCGGCTAAAGACCTTTTCCAGGATGCGCATGCGGAGTGCCCGTGGCGTCAGGTAGCTCGTCATAATGAGTATGCGGGTGAGCAGGCCGGGAACGATGACGGCTTTGCCGTCGAGCATGCCCTTAATAGCGCGGGGTGCGATGGCGTCCGGCGTAGTAACGAGCAGCTTGGCCCGATAACCCTGTGCTTCCAGTCGGCGAAGTCCATCCGCGTTCGTCAGCACGGGTCCCGGGCAGAGCACCGTAACACTTACCCCATGGTGGCGGAACTCTTCGCGCAGGGCCAAGGAAAAGTTGTAGACGAAGGCTTTGGTCCCCGTGTACACGGTCTTATAGGGTAGGGGAAGGGTAGCTTCCATGCTACTGAGATTCAAAATACCGCCGCCGCACTTGCGGAGATGGGGAAGGAGGCGGTAAGTCAGTTCCACCATAACCTGGTTGTTCAGGGTCATCATGGTCCGATACTCCGCCCAGTTGGTATGCTCGAAGAGGCCGCCCCGCCCGAAGCCCGCGTTGTTGATCAGGTAACTGACCGTGATGCCCTCCTGGCACAAATAATCCATGACGCTGTCTACGGCACCGTTCGCGGTCAGATCGAGCGCGATACTGTGGAAGTTTTGGGGTGACCGGGAGCGAAGCCGGTCGGTGGCTGGAGAAAAGTCCTCGTCCGGTAAGCCGATAGCCACCACCCCGAGGCCCTGGCGAAGGCTTTCAAAGGCCAGGGACAGTCCAATGCCGTGGGTTCCTCCGGTAATGAGAACCCATTCGGCGGTAGGCAAGGTGTTTGAACTCATGCGCTAAAGGTAAACAACGGGCACGGCGTACCCCTGATTAATCTACCAATAGACTACGACTTCCGGCGAACGATCAGCCGGCTACTTCCACCCGTGGGGCCAGTACTTTAATGGCCCGGTTGAGAAAGCCGGGGATGACCGAGTCATGGGTGTGGGAAATCTTGGTCCGGTCCGTCAGGTCGCCCATCAGTCCTAACCACTTTTCGCGGCCGTGCTCGGCGATAACCTCCGCTTTGATATCGGGGCGGCTGAAGTGCTCCAGCATACCGTCGGCATCGGCCTCGGGGTGAAACTGCGTACCGACGATTTCGGGCGTCCACCGGATCGCCATAGTGGCCCGCTCCAGGTCGATGTGGGGACGTTCTTTCTCGATGGCCAGAATGGTGGCACCCAAATCTTCCATTCGCTCGGGATCGGGCTGAATGACCTGGAAGCGCCGGAAATCCGCTGCGGTGAAGGGATCCGTCAAGCCCGTAAAGACGGGATCTTCTTCACCGGCCGCCGTGATGTGCATCGGGAAAGTTCCGAAGCTCAGGCTCTTGCGTTGGGTGACCTCAGCCATACCCAGGTGGTGTACCGCCATCTGGAAACTGTGGCAGATGAAGAAGACAAACTTCTTGCGTTTATGGGCATCATTGTAGGTCCGGACTTCGTCGAACCAATCGCCCCACATCCCTTCCCAGACACCGTCGCCCTCGCGGGGATCGCCCGGGCCTCCGCTGCTGATGTAGATGTCGTAGGACATGTCCGGCAGGTGATGCGCGACGCGTACGTCGAACACCTCATATTCGATCAGGTCGCTGAACTGTTCTACGATTTCCCGGATGCAGCGCATGCCCTGATTGGGGATACCGTTATATAGATCTAAAATGGCGAGTCGGAGGCGGCTCATGGTTTATTGGGGATTTATCTGGCACGTAATTAAGACGAACGCAAGCGGAAAAAGTGACGTCGGGCTAGGGGCAAGTTAGGTCT
>JBASAV010000095.1:0-4709 GCA_049650785.1 Lewinella sp.
AAGGTGCTGAATGGGCGCGTACCGGTCAACTACGACATCGTTCCAGTCGAGCCCCCGCTCCTGCCGGGGAGTGAAGTGGGTGATCGTGTGACCGCTGAAGGGTATCAGGCCGGCGAGGCTGTCGGGGTGAAAACCGTGCACAGCCAGGTAGGAGGTGTCCAGGCCGATCATACTGGTCAGGTAACCGCCGGCGGAATGCCCGCTGACGTAGATGCGCCCGGGGTCGCCGCCGAATTCCCCGATATGCGCCATGACCCAGGCAACGGCGGCGGCCGCATCGTGGGTGTACGTGGGATTCTGCACCCGGGGGTGCAGGCGGTAATTGGCGGTAGCCACGGCGATTCCCTTCTCCCGCCACTGTTCGGGCACAAACTTTTCACCACCACTTAGTCCGCCGCCGTGGAAGAAGACGACGGTGGCAAAACCGGTGCTGTCCTGCGGGTAGTAGAGGTCCATCACGCAGCGCTCCTGAATGTAGGCGTCCGTACTGTCGGGGCGGTAGTTGATATTTTCTTCGGTCGTATAGGCATTTTGCGCCGCAGCGCTGGAAGAAAGCGTTAGGCCGGGAAGCCCACCCAGGAAGAAAAAGAGCGTGAGGAAAGCGACAATCTTTTGCATGTTCAAAGATAGCCGATCGTCGGGGGGAATTCGCAACTATACCCGCGTCCCCTGGTTACCCTAACAGGCACAAATCCCAACAAAAATGAGCAAGCGCGCGGCAATTGTATGGTTCAGACGGGACCTCCGGCTGCACGACAACGAAGCCCTGAACGACGCCCTCAAACACGGTGACGAAGTCCTGCCCGTTTACATCATCGACCCCCGGGAGTGGCGGGGCACCCTGCCCCTGACCGGCCTTCCCAAAATCGGTGCCCACCGTGCCCGCTTTATGTTGGAGAGCATCGCCGATCTGCGCGAAAGTCTCCGTAACCGTGGGGCTGACCTCATCGTCCGTGTTGGGTATCCGGAAGAGCTCTTACCCGAACTGTCGAAGAAGTGCCGCGCCAGCTGGGTCTTCTGCAACCGCGAGCGGACGCGGGAGGAGCTACGCGTCCAGAACGAAGTGGAGCAGAACCTGTGGAGCATTGGCCGGGAGGTGTATTACTCCCGCGGTAAACTGCTTTACTACACTTCCGACCTCCCCTTCCCCATCACGCAGACGCCGGATACCTTCACGCAATTCCGTAAGGAGACCGAACGGCTGACCCCGGTAAGGGAACCGATCGCCACCCCATCCCGCATTCCGTTTACCACGGGTACGGGCATAGAAAGCGGGGAAATCCCGGACCTGGCGGAATTCAGCCTGGTGCCCCCTCCACAGGATGAGCGCGCCGCCATTGACTGGCACGGCGGCGAAACCGCAGGGCTGGACCGACTCGCCTACTACCTGTTCGACAACCAGGCTATCGCTACTTACAAAGAGACCCGCAACGGACTCACCGGTAGCGACTTCAGCACCAAGTTCAGTGCCTGGCTCGCCCAGGGCTGCCTGAGTCCCAAACACGTGTACGCCGAGATCAAAGCGTACGAGACGAAGAACGGAGCGAACGACAGTACCTACGCCGTCATCTATGAATTACTCTGGCGCGATTTCTTCCGCCTGATGGGAAAAAAGCACGGTGAGCGCATCTTCCAGAAGAACGGCTTTTCGGAAACCGAGCACGCCGAGTGGTCAACCGACCGTACCCTGCTGCGACGCTGGATAGACGGGCAGACCGGCACCCCGTTCGTGGACGCTAATATGCGCGAAATCGCCCGGACGGGTTACATCAGTAACCGGGGCCGACAGAACGTCGCCAGCTACCTGGTCAACGACCTGGGACTAGACTGGCGGCTGGGAGCGGAGTACTTCGAGCATATCCTGATCGACTACGATGTCACCAGCAACTGGTGCAACTGGCAGTACGCGGCGGGTGTAGGGACCGATCCGCGGGAGAAACGCTACTACAATATCCTTAGCCAGGCCGAGCGGTACGACCCGAAGGGCGAATACGTCCGGCTATGGTGCCCGGAACTGGAGGACTTGCCGGAGGAATTCACCCACCAGCCCGACCAACTCAGCCAAACCCAACAACGGGACTACGATCTCCACATCGGCGACAGCTATCCGGCGGCCCTGATCGGCAGTACGCAGTGGCGTACGAAGAAGGGGAAAGCAAAGGACAAGCGGTCCGGTCGCGATACCCTCACCCGGTCCGGTGCTTAGAAGGAATTGACCCGCACTTCGATCCGGTTGAGCCCGGGTTCCAGTCGAATGGTGCTAAAGGCCGGGTTCACACGCTCGCCGTTCAAGGTCAGTGCCTGGTTCTCCTCTACATCCAGCGTAAACTCCGCTACCATATTTCCGGGTAGCGTGATCCGGTAGACCTGTAACCGTGGGTCCACGTTTTCGTATTCCCCGTGTATCGTGCCCCGAAGCGTAGGTACCTCGATGGTAGTGTGTTGGAGGGTGCTCATTTGGGGATGGATGATCGCTACGGCATACCCCGGCTCCTGGGGACGGATGCCCCACAAGTAGCGCGGGATGATGTTGGCCGGTACCGCCCCCCAGGCGTGGTTAAGATCGAGATTGGTTTTGTACTTGTAGTCCCAGGCCTCCATCGTCATGGTGGAGCCGTAGCGGATCATGTTGTACCAGCTGCGGTCGCTCGTATCGGTGAGCAGTTGCAGTCCGTAATCGGCCATGCCGGCTTCGTAGACGGCCTCCATCAGGTACTGGGCACCGTACACGCTGGCCGCCATGCCGCGGCTTTGAATGTGCTCCCCTACTGACTGAACGAAGGCGTCCGGCACCATTCCGAAGGCCAGGGGGAACATATTAGCGTGCACGGAAGCGTGGTCAGTGCCTTCGCCGTCAACGTATATACCACGCTCCCGGTCCAGCATCTTGTCGTTGACCGCTCGTTTGGCCTGCAGGGCGTAGATCCGGAATTGCACGGCTTCGTCCGGCCTGTCGAGGAGCTCCGCAAATTCCGCCATGATCTCCATATTCCGGTAGAAGAGAGCGTTGATCACCGTGTTGTTATCACGAAAGACGAAGCCGTCCCGCTCGCCCTCAGTGTCGGAGCCGCCCCACCCCGCCGGCGGCCAGTCGACGATGTCGCGAAGTTCCTCGTCGCGATCCCCGAAGCCAAGCTTGCGCATATACTCGGGCGTAACCCGCGACGAGCTCACCAGATGGTCCTTTCCGATCAGACCAATGAGGGTTTTCCACTTCAGATTTTCATAGTATATCTCGATCAGCTCGGTGTTGGCGGTGTACATATAGTCAGCGTAGAACATAAGCGCTACGTGCAGTTGCCACTCGGTCGGCCAGGTTGGATGATCCATGAAGTACGCAATGGTGCGCCGGCCGATGGCGTACTCCCGGTCGGTGGTGTAGTGGCTTAGTTGATTGAGGTAGGCATCCGCCTCGTAGGGAATGCGCTCGCGGTCACCGTCCACGTACAGGCCGGCGAAGGTGGTAGCCTTGATAGTATACTTGCAGAGATCCCAAACCTGATTAAGTATGGTATCGCTACTCGTGAAAGAACTCGCGCCTTCCTCCCAGTAGCCGTGGTAGGCCAGTTGGTTTATCTGCTGTAGTGCACCATCCTCCACCCCACTGATGCTGGCATAGCGAAAGGGCAGCAGTACCGGGAAGGAGTCCGGCATTTGGACGGCGGCCGGACCGGTATTCCGCTCGTCCGGAATTAGGGGGAGCACGTAGGAGTGGGTTCCCCGCTCCACCGGCAACCTGACCTCCTGGTAGCGGATAGTGCCCCCGGGATCGGCGTCGATCGTTCCGGCGTCCTTCAGCAGTTCCCCGACCCGAACCGTGAGTTCGTGGGCACGCCGGGCCGTGTAGGTGAGATGGAGATTCGCAAAGGCATCCTTGCCGAAGTCGATGAATAGGCCGGTCTCGGTTTGGCGCTGGTCGACCGCTTCGATTGTATCCACCTGAAAGCGATTCGGGGTGGTAAGCGCGGTCGGGTCGACTGAGCCAATGGTGAACCGTTGCGGGCTGCTGTAGGCCGTCAACCGGTTGCGGTCGTCCCAGATGCGGACTTTCCAGTAGTAATGCCGCCCGGCCTCCAGGGGCGGGCCGGCGTAGGCAACGTCCGTCGAAGCGCCGCTCCCTACCCGTCCGCTATTCCAGATGTTGCCGACATTATCGTCGATGGTTTCGCGGTCAGCTGCAACCACTAGCTGGTAAGCGCCCTGCACGCCCGACACAGCTGGGACTACCCATGCGAACTCCGGCTCGGGATCGAGGAGGGGCAGTCCGGCGGGGTCGCGGAGGTACTCGACGGAAAGGTCCGTCGGTGCGGCGGAACCGGCATCGCTGTATCGTTCGATCAGCCGGTCGGTGGTACGGCGGAACTGGAGGAGTTTGTCGCGATAAGCGGGGTCCCCGGCCAGATTCTCTATTTCCTGCGCTCCGGCGCCCAAATCATACAGCTCCTCTACCGAGCGGTCGTTGACGTAGCGGAAGTACTTCCAATCTCTGGTTCGGACGCCCTCACTTGGCGGTATATCGGCAAACTCCCAAATATGCTCGAGAAGTACCGTATCCCGCTCCAATTCGTCGGTTGCCCCCGATACGACAGGCTGCAGGCTGACCCCCTGGTACATGTCGGGTTGCGCTACCCCGGCCAGGTCCAGGATAGTGGCGGGCACGTCGATATTGAGCGCCAGGGCGTCGCTGTCATGGTGGGCCTGCTGGCGGG
>JBASAV010000096.1:0-2150 GCA_049650785.1 Lewinella sp.
GAGCAGGGTCTGGATACCGTGGGCTTTACGGTTTGCTCCGCGACTGTGTGTTCGGATACGACCTTCCTAGTCTTACTCGTACAGCGAGCCGGGCGGACGATCGAACTGGGGAATCAGCTGGTTGTCCCGGATTCCAGTACCAATGTGATCTTACCCGAACCGGAGCTGCCCGGCGGCGCTTTTTGCCGCACCATCGGTAGTTGCAACGACGATTACCCGGGCCGGGGACAAAGATTCGCCTTCCTCACCGGAATGAATGAGGGTAATGACTTTGAGTACGTAGCGGCGCGATACGGCGGCATCGACGAGGTATGCGTCACGGTGTGCAATGAATTCGGGCTGTGCGACACCTACCGCAGTACATTCACGGTGGACCGCGAAGCGGTGAGCCTGCCCTTCTTCGACGATTTCAGTTACGACGATGTGCGACCGGAGGTTACTTACTGGCAGGATGCTGACGTCCTGGTCAACAGAAGCTACGGGGTGCGGCCACCATCGGTCGGCGTAGCCACCTTCGATGCGGTGGACTTTGCCGGTCAGTCCTATCCGTTGGCCGGGAACGGGCGTCGATCTACTCCACGGGATTACCTGACTTCGGTACCGATCCGACTGGCCGGGCAGAGTGGAACGGTCCTGTCGTTCTACCTCCAGGCCAAGGGCTACGGCAACCGGCCCGAAGTACAGGATAGTTTCCTGGTGCAGTTTTTATCCCCCGGGGGTAGCTGGAATACGGTGTTCTCCCGCGAAGGGCTGCTCAGTACGCGGCCCAACTCCTTCATTCCCGACTTTACGGGCGAAACGGTCCCGGTGCCGGCCGAATACCAGTACGATGGTTTCCAGTTTCGCTTCGTTAACCTGAGCACCGAAAGGGGTTCGGTAGACAACTGGAACCTCGACTACGTCAAACTGAGCAATCAATCCATCAGCCTGGTCAACCAGGACCTAGCCCTCATCGAGCAGCCTTTCCGGCTCATCGCACCCTATACCAGCATGCCGGTCCGGCACCTCCAGGCGGGCGGGCAGAGTTTGCTGGTCGACAGCATCTACCTGCGCATGTGGAACCACCGGGCGGACGTAACGCCGGTCACCGCTTCCCGGTATCAGGTTTTCGACGAGACGACCGGTACACTCATCGGGGAGAACGGTTTGATTCCCTCCGCCTACTTCGGTCAGAATAACGGAATCGCGCCGGCGGGTATCGAGGAAAGGGGCGGGACCTTCGATCAACTGCCTTCTTATACGGCCGTCAGGGCTTACCTGTCTGACCTCGACCCCGCGCGCAGCTACACGCTTTCCACGACCTATCAAATCACCGTCGCTACGGAAGACGGTGGATTTGCGCCTGGTATCCTACGGAACAGCCGGGCGACTCAGCTAACCGAGTTGGGCGATTATATGGCTTATGACGACGGGACCGCTGAGGTCGCCATCGAGGGGCAGGCGGGGAACATCATCGTCCAGCGCTATACGGCCTTCGTAGAAGACGAGCTAACCGGCATACGCATCCGCCTCCCCCGTGTATTGGACGGTGCCGGCGATCAGGGTATAACCCTCGTGGTGTACGGCGAAGGGGAGGATGGCGCACCGGGTGAATTGCTGTATTCCGCGGATTATCCGTTGCTGTACGCCGAGGATTACTACACGGATTCCCTGCAGGCCTTCACGAGCTACGCCCTTACGGAGCCCCTTCCCCTGGCGGTGGGTGCGTTTTTCGTAGGCTGGGAGCAACAGGACGCGAATCGGTCCCTTTCGATCGGCTTCGATCGCAACAACCCGCTGACTACGGGTCAGTACTTTGAGGCCGGAAACGGCTGGCAGGAATTGCAGGGCTCTACGCGGGGAGCCATCATGATACGCCCCCTCCTTTCCGGGGCGGATGTGCGTCCGACGGCCACCGGGGAGCCCCGGGATCTCAGCGCGGACATCCGGCTATTTCCAAATCCAACGGATGGAATCGTGAACATCATGATACCTAAAGAACTTATAACCAGTGAGATACAAATCGTAGTCTTTACGATGGAAGGCAGAGAAGTACTCCGGCAGCAGGGCAGCCCGCGAATTGACGTGGCGAATTTGCCGTCGGGAATGTATCTGCTGGAATGTCAGGTTGGGGAGCGCGTAGGCCGCTTAAAATTTGCGCGGAATTAATC
>JBASAV010000097.1:0-1789 GCA_049650785.1 Lewinella sp.
GACGGATCGGCTCGACCGATTATTTATCGCCGGGACGCAACTGGGCGAACCGATCGCATACATCGTGGTGATCATCGGCTTCCTGTTCTACCGTATCCGAACCGCCATCTTCGTGGCCCTGACCGGAGGGGCAGTTGGGCTCATTACGGGCTTGCTCAAACTCTATTTCGCGGAAGCCCGGCCGATGCGCTGGTTCTTCGACAACTTCGAAGCCACCTGGCATAGCCTCAATCTGTTCGACGAGTCCATGCGGAACTGGGGAGACACCAGTTTCCCGAGCGGACACTCGGCGTCAGCCTTCGCCCTGTTCAGTTTCGTGTCCCTGAACGTACGCCGCCCCAAGATCCTGGTCAGTGTGCTCTGCTTTCTCCTGGCAACCGAGGTGGCCTTCAGTCGGATGTATTTGCTTTATCACTTTTTGCGGGACGTCACGGCCGGTGCTTTCCTGGGCCTGGCTATCGGTGTGGCTATGTTTTTCCTGCAGTGGAAACTGGCTCCCGATAACCGTGTTCTCAATGACGGGATCTGGTGGACGCCCGCGCGTACCCTGCCCGATTCCAAGAATAGCCCAACCGACCAAGAATAAATATGTCCGACCTACTTCGCCAAACGCCCATCGCCGTTATCCGGGAGGATAAACAGCCGCCCGACGCACGCGTCCCATTGACACCCAAACAGGTGGCGGGCTTGCGGAAGGACGGCCTCGACATCGTGGTCCAACCCTCCGGTAACCGCTGTTTTGCCGATGAAGAATACAGCAAGCTGGGTATCCCCTTACAGGAAGACCTATCGGACCGCCAGTTGTTGCTCGGGATAAAGGAAGTGCCCATCGACCGGCTGCTGCCCGGCAAGACGTACTGCAACTTTGCCCACGTCGCTAAATTTCAGCCCTATAATCAGGATTTGCTGCGCGCGTTACTCGATCGCAAGATCACCCACCTCGACTACGAATACCTAACCGACGATCGCGGCCGTCGCCTGATCGCGTTCGGTTACTGGGCCGGTATGGTCGGAGCGCACAATGGCGTGTGGGCGTACGGCAAACGCACCGGTAAATTCGAGCTGCCCCGCCTGAAGGACCTTTACGAATACGCCGCCGCCAAAAAGGTCTACCGCGCGCTCGAGCTTCCCCCCGTTCGCGTGGTGCTCACCGGCACGGGACGCGTAGGCAGCGGCGCGGCGCGGGTGCTTAAGGACTTAGGGTTTACATCCGTATCCCCGGAGGCATTCCTGGAGGAAACCGAGGGGCCTGTATTCACCCAGCTGGCGGTTGAAAACTACGCCGCCCACTCCAGTGGTGCGGCCGTGAAGCGGAAGCACTTTTATAAACATGCGGACGAGTACGTAAGCACGTTCGATCGCTACGCGGCGCGGGCTGACATTTTCATCAACGGCATATTCTGGGACGGAAAAGCTCCCGCCTTCTTCACCCGGGAACAGATGCAGTCACCCGACTTTCGCATCGAAACCATTGCCGACGTTACCTGCGATATCGCGCCGGCCGCCAGCGTTCCTTCCACCCTGAAGGCGAGCACGATTGCCGATCCCGTTTTCGGCTACGATCCGGCTACCGGCGAAGAGACGGATCCCTACGCCGAGGGATTCATCGATGTGATGTCAATCGACAACCTGCCCAGTGAGCTGCCGCGGGACGCGAGCAAAGCATTCGGTCAGACGCTGATTGAAAAGATCCTTCCGGAATTCGAGAAGTCGGATAGCGACGTGCTCCGTCGCGCCAGAATCACCGAGGGTGGAGAGTTGGGGCCCGAGTTCCAGTACCTCGCCGATT
>JBASAV010000098.1:0-2918 GCA_049650785.1 Lewinella sp.
GCCTACGAGACGCAGATGGAAATCGGGAAAGAGATATTGGTTTCGGTGGTGTTTGACGGCACGCAGGAGCGGGCAAAGGACCGGACGAAGATGTACCTAGACGGTGTGGAGCAGCGCCTGACCGGCGGGAATAGTGCTCCGGCCACCACGGCAAACCTGCCGGCTTCCATACCCATCTACATCGGCCGGGAGGTGAATCCCTACGATTCGGACCTACTGGCTAGCTACACCCTCAATATGGATTACAACGAGAATAATCCAGACACCCTGCGCATACTGAAGGAGGCCAGCGGTAAACCGTACGATGGTCGATTAAAGAACTTTTCGTTCTCCGGTAATACGATGAAGGGCAGAAATGAACTTGACTGGACGGTGATCGGTGAAGAAAACGTACACCATTACACCGTAGAACGTTCCTCCGACGGAGGTAGAAATTGGATGCCCGTATCGACCATACTCGCCCGGGCTAACGGAGCATTCGGAGCCTACGCCTATCAATACGGAGATGCCGCACCCCCGACCCGAACCCTATACCGCATTTGCATCGTGGATTTCGATGGGACGATCACCATCAGTGAGGTTATTCATTTGCACCGGTCCGGGCAGGAAGACTTCGATGTGTATCCGAACCCTACTTCGGATCACTTTACCGTCGCCCTACCTATGCGGAAGGAGGTCACGTTGGAACTGTCGGACATAGCGGGCCGTCCGGTGTGGACAAAAGCGTATCCCGCACAAGAAGCAAGCGCCCGGCTATCCACCGACGCGCCACCCGGCGTGTACCTGCTGACGGCGCACGCTGCCGGAATCCAGTGGTCAAAGCGGGTGGTCAGACAGTAAAAAGTTGCGGCCCGGTCTACGCCGGGCCACACTAACAGAGACACTATGAACAAACACTATAAGTAGACATACCGGCAACCTTCCCGCCCGGACGTCGTGTCGGGACCAGGGTGCAAGGGGGGAGGACCGGTGATTTTCTTGGTTAAATCAAAATTGTTCAAATAACCTGCCCCGGGAAAACAGTAGATGAACTACTTATTTTCGGTTATTTCGTGTAATAAACGTCCTGCGAAATTTATCTATTGCCAAGCCGGTCTACTTTTAACGGGGCGGGACCCACAGGTCTACCGGCTGGAAAGCTAGACCGTCGAACAGGCCGCGATCGCTAAGTTTAAGGCTGGGGATAACCAGCAAAGCCAAAAACGAAAGTGTCATGAAGGGGGCTTCCAGTTCGCAGCGTAGTTTTCTTCGCACGAAGCCGTTGAGTTCGGCGTAGCGGGCGGCTACCTGCGGTCCGCGCTCCAGGCTCATGATCCCGGCGACGGGAAGCGGAAGAACCTCCAGGTATTCGTGGCGTCCGGCCGCTATGCCGCCGCGCTCGGCAATCACCGCGTTAGCGATGCGGCACATTGCTTCATCGTCTACACCAACGACCACGATGTTGTGGCTATCGTGGGCCACGTTGCTGGCAATCGCGCCGCGTTGCATCTTCATGCCCTGCACGAAGCCCAGCGCGATGGGAGCATCCTCATATCGGTTGATGACGGCAATCTTAAGCAGGTCGCGTTCGGGGGCGGCTACCGGGCGACCGGTATCGTCAAGCACCGGGGTAAGCTCCAGGTGCTCGGTGACCAATTCGCCGTCGGTTACCCCGATGACCCGGATTTTGCCGCCCTCGGGACCGGGTGCGACGCGGAATTCCTCGGGCTGCTTCGGGGAGCAATGGAAGTTATTGATGGGTTCGGGCCGGTAATCCGGGAGCAGGTGGGCACCGGCCTCGGCTACCTGTACGCCGTCTATGTACGTGGCCATGATGCCGAAGTGGCGGAGATCGTCTACCTGGATGAAGTCGGCCCGGTCACCTATACGTAACTGCCCGATGGGTAAACCATAGTGGTCGACGGCATTGCGGCAGGCAATTTGCAGCACGTTGAAGAGATCGTGACCGCCCCGAACGGCCCGTACCACGAGGCGATTAATGTGGCCGGCCATGAGATCGTCCGGGTGGCAATCGTCGGTGCAGAACATGAGTCGGTCGGGGAATTCGTCGATCAGTTCTTCCAGTGCGGCGTAATTGCGGGCGGCACTTCCTTCGCGAATGAGGATTTTCATGCCGGCAGCCAGTTTATCGCGGGCCTCTGCGGCCGTGAAACACTCGTGGTCGGTGCTGATACCGGCGGCGGCGTAGGCCGCTGCTTCCTTGCCGCGCAGGCCCGGGGCGTGGCCGTCAACTGGCTTGTCGACCTGCATGGCGGCGTTGATCTTGGCCATTACCTCGGGGTCAGAATGGAGTACGCCCGGGTAATTCATCATTTCGCTCAGGTAGGTGATATCCGGCCGATTCAGCAACTCCGCTACATCCTCCGGACCGATCTTCGCGCCGGCACTTTCAAAAGGGGTAGCCGGCACGCAGGAGGGCGCACCGAAATGGATACTCAGGGCGGTGTGGCGGGCGTTGTCTATCATGTACTCCACACCTTCCATGCCCATGACGTTGGCAATCTCGTGGGGGTCGCTTACGGTTGCCACCGTACCGTGTACGACGGCGAGTTTGGCAAATTCGACGGGGAGCAGCATCGATGATTCGATGTGTACGTGGGCATCTACGAAACCCGGCAGGATGAACCAACCCCGCTTATCGCGTGCGGGGTCCCGCTCGATGGACGCGATACGGCCGTCGTCACCAATTGTCATGACCGCGCCGTAAATTTCCCGGGCGTCGATGTCGACGTACCGCCCCTTAATTTCCTGCATCTAGAGGGAGAATGTTGTTTTGCCCCAACGGATAGGGAGGCCGCGGGTTGTACTTTGAGTTGCTTATGAATCAACTGAGGGAGATAATCTTACTGGAGTTTCTGGGGTTTTCCATAACCGCTTATCAGCTGGTGCTGATCGGGGTGGCGGCGGTTGTCCTGCTC
>JBASAV010000099.1:0-4687 GCA_049650785.1 Lewinella sp.
GACTTCGTTCGGCGCATGCGCGATCAACTCGATCTTAAGTCGGTACGTCCCCGGGGCTTCTACCTCGTTTTGCAAAGCCTGGTTGCCGGTTACCCGCTGCACAAAAAGCCGGAGGCGGCCAACTTGCGCGAGCGACTGCACGCGTACCTCGAAAAGGCTATCCGGGAGGGTAAGGAGATGAGCGACTGGGCCGATCCGGACCTGGACTACGAACGGGACTTAAAAGATTTGGGCGACCGCATGCTGGATGACGATGGCCTGCACGCCGCCCTTGATACGCTGCTGCGGACGATCTGGCCGCAAACGCGCCACAACAGCTTTGCTCAGATCATTTTAAAGTGTACCGTGCCGGGCAACCCGGACATCTACCAGGGAACGGAAAGCTGGGACCTCAGCTTCGTGGACCCCGACAATCGACGCCCCGTTGATTACCACGAGCGTTCCCTGCGGCTATCCCGCGAGCCCATGGATAAATACGACCCGGCCCAGAAATCACAGCTGCTTCAAAAGCTGCTCACTCTGCGGCGCGATCACCGGGAATTCTTCGAGATCGCCGACTATCAGCCGATGAGCGAGGGAGACGACCTGTTGGGCTACCGGCGGCAACACGGCGAAAAGGAATTACTCGTCAAGATTGCCAAACGCGCGGGCACCCGCGTTCAGCGACCCGAGGAAAGAGGGTGGGATCGCATCGTCACCGATGACTTCGGCGGAGGACTGGGTGTCTGGTGGCGGACCGGCGGGGGCAATGAAAATTAGTCCGGTAGCCGGGTAACGAACTTCCCGCTCCGGGCATACATTAAGGGACAATTAACGCATCGGGTACAATTCCAACCGATGCTATACCGCTTATTGGTGAACTAACACTTTGAATGACATGACACAACGCATTGCTTTTTTCCTACCCTTACTTTTTCTTTCCACCATCGGCTTTGCCCAGATTGAACTGGGCGTCAAAGCCGGACTCGCCACGGAGTCGCTGCAGGGGGAAAGCTTCTCCTTCGACCGCGACGGACGGGACGATCTGCGCTTTGCCCTAACGGATGCGAACTACGGTTTCCAGTTCGGCGCCCTGCTGCGGCTCCCCCTCGGCGAGAAGTTGATCCTGCAGCCCGAAGTAACCTTCAACAGCGCTAAGACGACGTACCGGTTTGATGATCCCGATACCCCCGGTTCCGAGGTCGTTTTTGATGAGCGGTATAACGACGTGAACGTACCGGTCCTGTTCAGCTACCAGGTGGCCTTCCTGCGCTTGAATGCCGGTCCCGTCGGTCACTTCTTTCTCTCGAATACCAACGACCTGCGTACGGAAGAGGGGCTCGATCGCACCTTCGATAGCTTCAACCTGGGCTACGCGCTTGGCGGATCGGTTGATATCGGTCCGCTCACGCTGGATATCCGCTACGACGGTAACTTTGCCAAATACGGCAACACCTGGACCTTTGACGGTAATGAATTTGAGATTGATCAGGCACCCAAGCGGTGGATCGGTAGCGTTGCCTACCGGTTTTAGGCCGGTGCAGCGTACCACAGGCTAAAACGGTTTGATACATTAAGGCGGAAGCGATACAGGAGACCTGGAATACTCGGGTTCCGATCGCTTCCGCTATTTTTTTGGGCGTTGGTGTCGCGTTGACCAACCCTAGCCTCTTTTACCTACTCCCTTACGTAGAGCTTACCACCATGATCAGTAAACTGCAAGCTGGAGAAATAACACCTACAAGCCCTGCCCGGATGACGGAAGACGAACTAGTAGCTGCGTGTCGCCGGCAGGATCGTCGCGCCCAAAAAGAATTGTACGACCGGTACAGCCGGGCTATGTATACCGCCTGTTACCGGATTTGTGGCGACTTCGATCTGGCCAACGACGCCCTGCAGGAGGGTTTTTTGAAGGTGTTCCAAAAGTTACATACATTTCGCGGCGAGAGCACCATCGGCGCCTGGATGAAGGTGGTCATCGTACGAACAGCACTGAACCGCTTACGTCGCCAGCCGCAGTACGATGAACTCCCACTCAATCACGCCGACGAGCAGGTGGACTGGGGGCACACCGCCCTGGACGTGGAATACTTGGAGCAAGCGATCCGGCGCTTACCCGACGGTTACCGGGCCGTATTCGTGCTCATTGAGGTGGAGGGCTACAAACACCAGGAAGTAGCCGATATGCTGGGTATCACGACCGGAACCAGTAAGAGTCAGCTATTCTACGCGAAAAAGAAACTCCGCGAATACTTAAAGGCATACGTGTGAAGGATAAGAACTACAAAACCCTGCGCGAAGCGCTTGATCGCCTCCCGGACTACGATGCCGTGGGCGATAGCTGGTCCGCCATTGATGGTAAGCTAGCCCGGGCTACCAGTGGGGCCGATGCCCCGCTAAGTAACCGGCTGCCCACCCACGTCCCCCCTCCCGGTGTGTGGAACACCATAAACAAGGGGCTTGATGAAGATAAGCAAGCGCGGATGCGACGTTTACCGCTACGGCGGTGGATGCGTATTGCGGCTGCTGCGGCTGTGCTAATTGCCTTCACCAGTGTATTTATGCTGTACGACGGGGGCCCTGATATTTCGTACGCCTATTCCCGCGAAGCGGCACCGCAGCCGGTCGTAGCCGACTGGGACGACGATGAAAACAGCTTTCAGCTTGCCCGCCAGGAAGTAGAAGCGCGTAATGAGCCCCATCTCAATAACCTGGGCCACGAACTGGATGAACTAAGCAGTGCCCGCGAGGAAGTCAAAGCCATGCTGGTTGCCTACGGCGATGATCCGGGGGTTGTCCAGCAGCTGGCCGAGATCGAGCGGGAGCGTGATGACGTCTACCGACGAATTATTATAGAACTGTGATAGTGCGGTACGCCCTACTTACCCTGTGCCTGGGCCTGATAGGTAATGTCGATGCCCAGACTGACTACCGGGAAGTAGTCACGAAGACCATCGAGGATACCTACCCCTACCGTTCCGGTAGCGAGCTGGCCGTAGAGGGAGAAAAGGCGGAGATATTCGTCGAAACCTGGGCCCAGCCGAACATCCACGTCCGCGTAGTGATGACGGCACGAAACAAACGGTTGGAGGTAGCGGAGAAAGAACTGAGCAACCTGGAGCTCATCACCGAAATAGCCGGCCAAAAGATATTTCTGAAAAACCGGCGGCTCGACGAAGATTACGAGCCGGAGAGTGAGCTCACCGTAGAGTACTTCATCACGCTACCGGAGGAGTGTCCCGTCTACCTGAAAAGTCACTTCGGAGGCGCCACCATCAGTAACCTGCGCAACCGGCTGCGCATCAACGGGGAGTTTTCCGCTATCAATATTGATAATGTTGAGGGGCTGCTGGACATCCGTACCCGCTTTGGCGACATCACGGGGGAGAAGATCGACGGCAACGTGGTGATCAATGCCCGCCGGTCCGACATTAACCTGCTGGATGTCGGGGGCACCTTCACCATCAATGCCCAGTACGGCGAACTGAAGCTTAGCCCGAATATCAACATGCGGGATCTGCGCGTGAATGCCGATAAGAGCGACGTGTACATTTACGAGCCGGACGGCGGAGAGCGCCTGGCCTATGAGCTGGCCAGCAACAACGGCGAGATGATCCTGCCGGATAATCGTAAGCTAATCGAACTGGAGCGCACCAATGAATGGCGCCGCATTCAGATTGGGGCCGGCGGGGAACGAACGGGAACGATTACGGCCAGTGTCACCTTCGGAGATCTGCATCTGGCGAAGCAGCGGTAAGTCTAGCCGATAATCCGCTTTTTCATGGCCTGAAACTCCTCTTCGGAGATAATATTCTGCGCCTTCATTTCGGCGAGCTCGCGAATACGGCGGATGTTGTCTTCCGCGTCACTGGCGGGTGCCGGCGGTGGTGTGGGGGCTATTGGCGGCGGGGTCGGGCTGGGAGCAGCGGTAGCGGCCGGGGCGCCTACTCCGGGTTCGGGGCTTGGCTTAGCCGTAGGGGCAGGAGTCGGTGGTGGTGGCGGAACGATGTCCTCAGCCTGCTCATGCTTCCATTTTTTGGCTACGTCCTTGCCCTTTTCGAATTTCTCGTTGTACATCTTCTTCAATCGATCGGTATCGAAATCGAGGAAGGTGCCGCCGTTACCGAAGTGTTTTTTGAAGACTTCACCCAGGGCATACGTGCTGGCTCCGTTGAGGATGGCCGTGGTCACGCCACCGATCACCGTACCGATGCCGGGAATCAGTTTGATGAGGCTGCGGGCGCCCGCTTTAGTCATGGCGCTGGTGGTGAGCGAAGTCACGATCGCCTTGCCCTGTGTTTCGGCGAAGTCGATATTATACACGCGACAGAGCTGACGAATCATATCCAGCTGGAGGGCCGAAACGGCAAATACATCGGCCACCGGCAGCGGGATGACGTAACTCGCGCCCATACTCCAGACGACGTGATTACGGATGATCGTGCCCGCGTGGGCGTCCTTATCGCTCTTCGGATCGGGGTTCATGATGGAATCTTTAAGCGTTTTCTTGGCGTAGTCAGTTATTCTCTTGCGCATAATGGTAGAACGCATCTATGCAGCCTAAGTTAAGGCGCCTCATCCGATGGGCGGTCCAGATTCGACGACCGACAGGCCCACGGGGATGAACGTAGGCCGCAATTAGGTCGTTATTCGCTAAAATCACACTTCATGGTCCCACGTAATGACCACCTCTGGCTCGGTCTGGCCG
>JBASAV010000100.1:0-2906 GCA_049650785.1 Lewinella sp.
GGAAATGGGTATGCCCCAGCCACCCAGCGAAGAGCAGATCGCCGAGCTCGAGGCCGCCGGCCAGCTGGACCTATACACCTCCCCCGAGTGGGTGGAAGTAATCGACGGACGGGTGACGGTGGAAATGATGCTGCCGCGGCAGGGAATTTCGCTGCTTAAGCTGGATATGGAGTAGGCGCGTTCGGCTACGCCGGGCTGGCGGTGGGTAGCTCAACACCGATAGCACGGATTTTCCCCCATGCTGAAATTTCACAGACTATTCCGTGGCTGTCGCCACGCGGCTCCGACAAGCATTACTCACGGCCCTGGAAGGGACGTGTACCACCGAGCGAGGTCATCCACCAGGCGTAGCGGAGGGAGGGCCTCGCGGCAAACCACTACTACCCTATTTTAACCTCCAAAACGCAGCCGCAAAACCATGCCCCCGACCCCCCTGAACATAGCGACCTACCAATTCGACGCCGAGCTCGGGGCGATAGACCGGAATATGCGCCGGATCGAAGGGATACTGGGCAGCCTGGTACCCGGGGAAACGGACATCATCGCCTTTCCCGAAATGTGCGATACCGGCTACGCCATGGACGTCATCGCGGAGCGGGCCGTGACCTGGAGCGACGATCACTTAGGTACCATCAAAAAGCTGGCGCGGGAAAAGGGAACGGCCGTGTTGGTGGGTTTGTCTGACCGGAAAAATGGTCGGGTACATAATGCCGTAGCGGTGATCAGCAAGGCCGGGGAGCTGGTCTACAAATACCGGAAATCGCACCTCGTCACCATCGCGCCTATCCACGAAGAGCGGACCATTACACCGGGCAACGAGCTCGGTTATTTCAATCTGGAAGGCACGCCCTGCGGCATCATGACCTGCTACGAACTGCGCTTCCCCGAAATTGCCCGGGCGTTGACACTACGGGACATACAAATCCTTTTCGTGCCTACCGCGTGGCCGCTGGTACGGGTGGACCATCTGCTGACGCTCACTCGGGCGCGGGCTATTGAAAACCAGATCTTCGTGGTACTGGCCAGTCGTACCGGTTCGGACGCCGGCACAACCTTTAGTGGCAACAGCCTGGTCGTCGCCCCCTCCGGCGAAGTACTCACCCGGGCTGGTACCTCGGGCGAAGAACTGCTGCGGGCGGAAGTGGACCTTACCGCCGTCGATACCGCACGCCGGCAGATTGCCGCTCTCTCGGAACGGCGCCCGGATCTGTACCGATGAGTGGCGACGAGGTTATTTTCCTTTAGATGGGTAACGCCAACCCGGAAAATGACATCAAGGTGCAGCAGCTAACGATTCTTTACATGCTGTCCAATAGCACTAGCACTATGATCAAAAATTTCTACCCAAGCGTTCTTTCCGTCTTCTTACTGCTCAGCGGTTCCGTACTATCGGCACAGTCGGTACTGCTCTACCAAAACGATTTCGAAAGTCCGCTGTTAACGCCCACCACGGGTTGCAGTCCCGATCTCGACCAACGACCTATCAACCAACTATACCGCGGCACCGCCGAAGGCACCGGGGGCGGCGGAGAGTTTGCTCAGGTGAATACGGTGGAAACCATCTTGCTAAATGGCCCGAACAATCAGTACTTCGATAGTCTCGGGCTGGGAGGCGACTATGCGATTGGCATGCTGGCTACCCTCCAAGACGACCGCCTGGCCCTGACGCTGAACGCTCAACGCCTGCCGTTCATCAACCTATCGCTGCTGCTCACACCCCTCAATGTTCCGGGCTGCGGTGGCCCGTTCCAATTGGACACCGCCCGGCTTACGGTGAGAATATACGACTCACCGGGGGGCAACTTTTCTTTCAATTCACCGGGAACCTTACTGGACCAAGACACCCTCTACGGCGGCGCGCCGGCGCTCGATTCGTATAGCACCGCGTGGATTAAAGATTCCGCCAGTCTTGATATCATTATGGCAACCGACAGCTTCGTCACGGTCGTCTTTGATGCGCTTACCAGCGACTATCTGGTGTTTGATAACGTGAGCATCTCCTCTTCCTTGACTACGTCCACGGTTGAGTCAGCGGCACCGCTGCTGTCCGTCTACCCGAACCCCGTGCATGACCGTCTGCGTATTGACCGCACCGTAGCCGGTGGCCAACTCCGGCTATATAATCTGCTCGGACGGATGGTTCGTTCGCGACCCGCCGGTGAAGGGCAAAGCTTTATAGATGTACGCGACCTGCCCGCGGGGGTATACCTACTGCAATACATGCTCGGCCAGCGCCGGGCTACCTACCGGATCCAAAAAGAGTAAGGCTGATTTCTTTTGGCGCCGGAGCGCAGGAAACAAATACAACCAGCACTATAAATGCCAATTTACCCCCATCGCACCGGTTCGACCGTGCTCCCCCACCAGCGACCGTGACCGGTAGGCATAGCCCATATCCACCCGCAAGCCCAGGCGTTCCGTAAACCGAATGGCCATACCTAATCCAGCGCGCGCGATCTTCGCGCTTCCAAACGGCAAGGAATAGGGTATCGTTTCCTCGTCCAGGCTGTAACCGGACAGCGCATAGTTACCGAAGAAATAGAAGCGGATACGTTCCGCCGTCCAGGGGTCTGTAAAGGGAATAAGGTGACCGAAGTGCAGTCGCAGTCCGGCTCCCATTTCCAGACCCGCCCTTGCCTGGATGTCCGGTCCCCAGGCCCATAGCCTTCCGAACCGGAGGTGGGGTTCGACCATGGAATTGACCTGGTAGTTCAGTTGAAGCAGTGGGCGGACGGTAGTATAATTTGTAAAGCCGTCCACATCGGAAAGTTGGAACCCAAAAGCGGGCTCCAGTTCTATTGACCAGGGACGCTCCTGGCCGGGTAGGGTGGATAAGCCTATCACTATTAGTAATCCGGCTAAAGCCATCGGCAATACGCGTACAGTCGGGTGGTACATACTTTGGG
>JBASAV010000101.1:0-3927 GCA_049650785.1 Lewinella sp.
GATAGGGATATCCGTCTGCAAAGCTGACCTCCTCCCCCGGGGCATACCGCGGATCGACCGGGCGATGGACCCGCTCATTCATATAGACCAATTGCACATCGGGAATACCAACTAACTCCGGCAGTCCGGGAGCGGCAACCAGACAGGCCGGAAAGGTATCGTCCCACACCGTTACGGTGATGTCCGGTTCTGCGTCGGGTCGGGCTTCCGCAACGGTTATCCCGCCTGCAGACTCACCTATCCGTTCTAAACGAAGACCAGAGGGACCGGCTATCGATGCAGAAATGGTGGTCAGATGGTGGTGCTGTCGCTGACTGATGAATTGGCCGCTGGTGTCTACCAGCATCCATCTACGATCATCTCCAAACCCGCGCTCCGCCGCCACAATTTCCGGCAGCCTTTCGCCGCCGAGGCTCTTTACGGGGTACCGGTATAGGGCACTAACGCGCATCCGCGACGCCTGCTTCGACCAACTGGGGCAACTCCACCTGCGTGTTCAGCAGATCTTCCATCGTTTCGCGACGGCGGATCAGGTGGTGTTCTCCGTTGAGGATCATCACCTCCGCGGGCCGGTAACGGCTGTTGTAGTTGGAGGACATCATATAGCAGTACGCACCGGCATTGGCCATTGACAGAATATCGCCCTCGCGTACTTCGCTTAGCTGGCGGTTGATGCCGAAGGTGTCCGTTTCACAGATATAGCCGACGACAGTGTAGATGCGCGGCTTCCCCTTTGGATTACTGATGTTGGTGATGTGGTGGTATGCATCGTAGAACATGGGCCGGATGAAGTGATTGAGTCCGCTGTCTACCCCGGCGAATACCGTAGCCGGCGTGGTCTTGACGACGTTGGTGCGCACCAGAAAGGTTCCCGCCTCACTGACCAGGAACTTACCGGGCTCAAACATCAGCTCCAGCTCCCGACCGTACTCGGAGCAGAATTCACTGAAACGCGTACTTAGTCGCTGGCCCAAATCTTCGATGTCGGTGGCAATACCGCCTTCCTTGTACGGGACCTTGAATCCCGAACCGAAATCGATGTAATCGAGGTCCGGAAAGTCGGCGGCGGCGCGCAGGAGAATCTCTACTCCCTGCAGGAACACCTGTGCGTCCAGGATGTCCGACCCCGTGTGCATGTGCAAGCCCTCTATCTTCAAATCGAGTGCCTTGACGATCTTCAGAACGTGGGGAACCTGATGGATGGAGATACCGAATTTGGAGTCAATGTGTCCGACGCTGATTTTACTGTTCCCCCCCGCCATAATGTGGGGATTGAGGCGGATGCAGACCGGTACGCCCCGGTGCTGGTCGCCGAACTGCTCCAGAATGGAGATATTATCGATGTTCATACGTACCCCCTTTCCGACGGCCTCGTTGACTTCGTCCAGCCCCACGCAATTGGGGGTGAACAGGATGTCGTGCGGATCGAAGCCCGCCATCAGCCCCAGATCCAGTTCCTGCATGGATACCGTATCCAATCCGCTGCCCCACTGCCGGAAGAGGCGCAGGATATTGAGATTGGTCAGGGCTTTGCAGGCGTAATTAATGCGTAGCCGTTTTACTCCGGCGAAGGCTTGATTGATTCGGTCGTACTGCCGTTTCATGCAGTCGGCATCGTAAACGTAGACAGGGGCGCCGTATTCTTCCACGAGGGAGAGTACATCGAGACCGGCAATGGAGTAGCGTCCGTCGGCAAATTGCATGTAAAATTCTTTTGTTGGGGTGTTTCCCGAAGGTAGAAAAGCTATGAACAATAACCCGTACAACGCAGGTTCAATTGAAAAAGCTAAATGTCCATATATCTACAAAGCCCTGGCCTCACCGATGACCTCTGGTGGATCCTGGGCGCCCTTATCGTTCTGGCCGCCGTCTTTTACATGACCAAGCGGGCGCAGTACACCCAACGGGCGAAGGAAGTCAAGAATGCCGATCCCCGGCAAAACGTGGTCAACGACAGTAGCTACAACGACAAGCAGGAGGGGATCGACGGCCACCGGTCGGAAGGGCTCACCAAGGACCAGGCCGAACGAACCGCCGAAAACATGAAGGAGACCGGCCACATCGCCAGCGATGAGGAGTTTCACGATCTGCGGGACGACATGAAGAAGGAATAGAAGCAACATTCCGCCGGGCCCGGGCGTCTTTTGTCCGATGAAGCAGCTGGATAAGTTATTGGCCAAATCCTTCGTCGGGCCATTCATTGTCACCTTCGCGATCGCCCTGTTCGTGCTATTGATGCAGATCCTGTGGCTCTACCTGGACGATATTGCCGGCAAGGGACTCAGCTTCTTTCTGATTATGGAGCTGCTGGCGTACAAGTGTGTCGGTCTGGTTCCCCTCGCGCTGCCCCTCGCGCTCCTGATCTCTTCGGTCATGGTCCTGGGAAATCTGGCGGAGCATTACGAGCTATCCAGTTTTAAATCGGCCGGCGTCAGCCTTTTGCGGGTTATTCGGATGATGATCATCTTCGGAACGGCCGGCGCGGTGATCTCCTATTTCTGTAGCGACTACGTGATCCCGGCCGCGAATCTTCAGTTCGGCGCCCGGATGTACGACATCCAGCAGAAGAAGCCCACGCTGAATATGGAACCCGGCGTCTTCAACGAGGACTTCAATCAGTTCACGATCCGCCTGGGTAACCGCGACGACGATGGCCGCGGGATTTCCGATGTCCTCATCTACGACCACACGAAAGCTAACGTCGGTGAGTTGAGCCAGATCACCGCTACCAGCGGCGAGATGTTTACCGCCGAGGGAGGCGCGGCCTTTGTCATGCAACTCTTCGACGGACACCAGTACGTGGAACAACGACCCGGCGGGCGAAACGGGCAGAGCCTGCCCTTCATGCGGACCAGCTTTGACACGTATACCAAGGTTTTTGACCTCAGTGAATTTCTCCTCGAGCGACACGCGGCCTCGCTCTTCAGCACCAACCGCAGTATGCTTTCTACCTGGCAGCTACAGGCGGGCGTAGATAGTATCGACATCGACATCGCCGTCAGGAAGCAGGGCCTCAGCAATCACCTCATCGCGTACTTGCCGGAGTTGCCGCGCGATACCATCAAGTACCGGAGCGTGGCACCGGAACGTCCCTATGACATTAACTACATCACCAACGACAGCCTGAATCTACGGGACTCCCTAGCCCGGATGGAAGTGGAAGAGGAGGCTTCGTCCGCCCCGGCCTCCCCGGCTCGCATACAACGGGCGTCGGAAGTGGCCACGGTGCGGTCCGAACAGCAGATGAATCGGATACGGACCGCCCAGGAGCATCCGCTGGTGGTGGTCGCCTCTCCCTGGACCGGCCTCGGTAGCGCGCTCGATACCCTGCCGCTGGATGACCGCGGACGGGTTTACAACCGGGCGCGGTCGAGCATACGATCCGTGACGGGCCAGGCCCAGTCTACGATACGCTTGCTGCCCGGCATCCAGGAGAGCCGCGTGAAGCATATTTACGATATGCACATGAAGTACAGCATGGCGCTGGTGTGCATCATCTTCGTTTTCATCGGGGCCCCCATGGGGGCGATTGTCCGGAAAGGAGGCTTCGGGTACCCGATTCTGGTGAGTATCATCTTCTTCGTGATCTTCATTATTCTGACGATCTTCTGCCGGAAGCTGGCGGAGAGTTTCGTAGTGAACGGCGTTTTCGCCGGCTGGCTGCCCTGCCTCATCCTCTTTCCGGTGAGTCTGTGGATCACCTTCAGTGCCATGAACGACGCTAAACTGATCAATACCGATCTGGCAAAAGAAGCTTTCCGGCGCGCCCGGGACAGTAAGCAGGTGGCCACGATGCGCCGGATGCTGGCCAAGTCCTAAATATCTACCTTCGCGCGATGCCGTTCATTCGACGTCACTTCACGCCGCCCAGCCTGCGCTTCCGTACTTTCCTACGGGCCAACCGATTCTTCCTCATCGGTGTACTGC
>JBASAV010000102.1:0-2627 GCA_049650785.1 Lewinella sp.
ACGTATACCTGGGCGAGGGAAATGGTGAGGGCCCAACCAAACCAGGCAACTTGCCAGTACCATTTGCGTACGAAGGTGAGCGTAAGGAGGGTGGCAATCGCGAAATGATTGGTAGCGTGGTTGGAAGGAAAACTGAGCTTACCTCCACATCCGACTAAAACCCTGACCTCTCCCGCCAGCGACTCCGTTGCACAAGGTCGAATCCTGCCTACCAGGGGTTTGATCACCGAGGCGGCCAACTGGTCCGCAATCGCAATGACGCCGGCAATGCATACGAGCAGATAGAGGGTTTTGCGCCACCCGAAGCGGCTCCAGAGCAGGTACAATAGTAACAGGTAAAGGGGAATCCACGTCACCTTATCCCGGTACGCGGGCATGATGGCATCAAAGAAGGGATTGGCTATATCCTGGTTCAGAAATTCAAAAATGCTTGCTTCCATAGCGCGTTAGCCGGCCAGTATGCCCACCAATTTATGCCGCTCGCGCTGTCCGGTAGGCGTGAAGGCTTCGATTAGAAGAATATACGGTCCAACCGATTGCAAGCGCCCGCTATCATCCGCTCCGTCCCAAAAAAGGCTTCCAGACCGGGCCAGCAAGGCGACGCGAGTCATGGTCCGTACCAGATGTCCGCCGGCATCGTACACGCGAACGGTAGCCTGCCACCCGGGTTGACTCGAGCGGTAGCTCAGTTCCAATCGCTGAGGTATACCAGTTCCGTGCGGATCGAAGGTGTCGTTCTCGAGATAAAATTCTAGTGGGCCGTGCGAATCGATACCCTCTCGCTGTGAGTTTGGACGTGTCGGCGTACCGAATCCAACCGTTGAGGCCGCGGAGTACCAATTGCTGCGGTCCTGAGTGGGTTGACCGGTATCCAGCCGTTCGAGACTAACGCCTTCGGTTGGATTAAGTAGCTCATCGTGCATGTCAGCGGTATAATCAAACGCATCGAGCACGGTTCCATCCGTCGCAAGCAGCGTCATATTTCCCCGCTCGTTGGGTAGGCTAGGCAGGTCCGTCTCAATTACGGCGGACAGATCTGCGCCGGGAAAGAATTGCTGTACATGGTTTCGGTCGGAAGTGAGTACGACGAATTCACCCGGCCGAATGAGAGATGCGGCCTCGATATGCTTTGGCGCCCCCGCGGCCAGGGTATTATCGAGCGATATTCCCTGCAACTGGATGGTGGAAGCCGAGTTATTGTACACCTCCACGTAGTCTCCCCCACCCGGTACGGGATCAAACAGAATTTCATTTATGAGTAGATCGCGGGCCCCGATCGGTTCGGGCAAGAGCAGGTCCAAGGTAAAGGTATCCCTGGCTTCGTTACCCGAACAATCCCGATAACCAGGCAATACCAACAAGTTGTATACCAGCCCTTTGTCTAATGATAATTCATAATAATATTCACGACCTGTTCCCCGTAGTGTCAGTAGATTTCCATCAAGTAAAACCGTAAGCGGTACCTCCTCCGCGGGAATCTCAGTGAGTACTACGAGGAATCCATTCTCGTCCAACTCAACGCGTTCTACTGACGGGGGGAGGGTATCTAGCAACCGGCCGTGTATACTGTTTTCCATTCCTGGCGTGCCGCCCTCGTCGGAACGGGTAGCCGCCCAACTGCCGGGACAGTCAATCGGGCCGATTCCGTTATATTCCAGACTAAAGCCGCCCTTATCCCGGCCATCAACCCGGTACCAATCGTCGCGGTAGTAAAGTTCCACCAGGGTATCGCCCTCCACGATCAGGGTGATGACATCGCCGGTATTCGTCAGGCCGGGTAGATCCATGCCAGCTACCGGAATACCGAGCGCACGCCATTCTACCAGCGACTCTTCCGGCACCAAGACCAAGTAGCTGTCCGGTTCTAGGCTGCCATTTATGCCTGCGCTCGCCGCCCTACCCCCACTCGCCACATGGATAGCCTCGAGAGCTATCGGCGTACTGCCACTGTTGTAAAGCTCTATGTACTCCGTTTGTGGCAGCCCCTGGGAGGGCGTGGGGTCCGCGATGAACTCACTGATAACCAGCCGTTGGGCGGGCAATGAGACAGACAGTAAACCGGCAAAAAGGTAGATTACAAACAGGCGCGCCACCTCGCGAAGATAGAATTTGCGACGCAGCCCGGCAGGAATTAGGGTATGTAGTAAAAAAATCTTACCTTTGCGCTCCTAAAATTAGAAAGCGATGCAAAAGGAACTGCACCCCGAATCTTACCGTACGGTTATCTTCCGTGACATCAACGCCAACGTGAGCTGGCTAGGCAAGTCCTGCGCCAAGACCCGCGACACCGATACCTTTGAGGACGGTAAGGATTACCCCCTGATCAAACTGGAAATCTCCAGTGAGAGCCACCCGTTCTTCACCGGTAAGATGCAATTTGTCGACACCGCCGGACGGATCGATAAGTTTAACAAGAAATTTGGCAAGAGCCGCTTCGCCAAAAAAGTGGATGAAGAAGGCAAGCCCGTTGAAGAAGGCGCGCCCGCTGAAGAAGAAGCCAAGGCCGAGTAAGACCTCGATCTTACAAAAAATAGAAAGCCCCGTAGTGCCGATTGGTGCTACGGGGCTTTTTCTGCTTGCTGGGAATCTATCTCCTGGTCCGCCGAGCGTTAGCTCGTCTGCCCAGG
>JBASAV010000103.1:0-7127 GCA_049650785.1 Lewinella sp.
GTAAGGGACAGCGTGGCCTCATCGTTGCCCAGCCCAAATCCGGTAAGACCTTCCTGCTGAAGGACGTGGCCAACGCCATCGCCAAGAATCACCCGGAAACCTACCTCATCGTACTCCTCGTCGACGAGCGTCCGGAGGAAGTCACCGACATGAAGCGGAGCGTCAACGCCGAGGTTATCAGTTCTACCTTCGACGAGCCGGCCGAGAACCACGTACGCGTGGCCAACGTCGTCCTCGAAAAATCCAAGCGCTTGGTAGAGAGCGGCCACGATGTCTGCATCCTACTCGACTCGATCACCCGCTTGGCGCGCGCCTACAACACCGTTCAGCCCAGTTCCGGCAAGGTGCTCTCGGGCGGTGTAGAGGCCAACGCCCTGCAAAAGCCCAAGAAGTTCTTCGGTGCCGCCCGTAATATCGACGGCGGCGGTTCGCTGACCATCCTGGCTACCGCCCTCATCGATACCGGCTCCAAAATGGACCAGGTCATCTTCGAGGAATTCAAAGGCACCGGCAACATGGAGCTCCAGCTCGATCGCCAGTTGGCCAACAAGCGGATGTACCCGAGCATCGACTTCACCCGCTCCAGCACCCGCCGCGACGACCTGCTCCTCGAGCGCGACGCTCTACAGCGGATGTTTATCCTGCGGAATCACCTGGCCGATATGAAGCCGGAAGAAGCCTTCCAGTTCCTCATGCGCCACATGAAGAATTCCAACAGCAATGAGGAATTCCTGGCTACGATGAATTCGTAACGGGTAATATGCTCACGATCCACCCGCGGGGGATCCGGACGTACGTCTGGATTCCCCGTTTTTTTGCGGCGGCGCGCAGGAGGAAACCAGCCCAAAACATTTGGATGGCCACTAGAATGCGAAGGTCCTGGCGGGCACTCCAAGGTTACCGCAGCCGTATGACGGAAAAGAACGAGCCACATCAAACCATCAAGCCCTATTAGACCTTCGTATTTGGTACTTCCCACTTCATCCTTCGTCCTTCTCCATGACCACCGTCCTCTCCCTCACCCAGAACCCCGTACAGGAAAACACCTACCTCGTTTACGACAACGACACGAAGGAAGCCATCATCTTCGATCCGGGTGCCTTCACCAATGCGGAGGAGAAAGAGCTGGCCGCTAAGATTGACGAACTGGGATTGACGCCCGTCAAACTCATCAATACTCACTGTCACTTCGATCACATCTTCGGTAATGACTTCGTAGTCAGGAAATACGGCGTGCAACTGGGCATTCATCCCCTGGAGCGTCAGATTCTGGAGTCAGCCCCACAGATCGTCCAGATGTACGGTATGCCGCCCATGACGCCCTCCCCCGCCCCGGACTACCTTATCAACGAGGGGGATACGGTCACGCTGGGTGATGCCACCTTCAAGGTGTTGTTCTGTCCCGGCCATTCTCCGGGAAGCATCTGTTTCTACAACGAGGCGGAGAAATACGTCATCGCCGGCGACGTGCTCTTCCGCCGCTCGATCGGCCGTACGGATCTGCCGATGGGCGACCACGATACCCTCATCGGCTCCATTCTGACGAAGTTGATGCCGCTACCCGACGATGTAGTGGTGTATCCCGGCCACGGTCCAAGTACGACCATCGGCGAGGAACGGCGTGAGAATCCTTTTTTCTAGCGAGATTGGAGAACGGTAAATCTATTTTTCTTTCCCCTTCGCCTCAAGACTGAATTGGACCGGCAGATTGAACTGCACCCTGACTAACTTGCCATCCTGAATTCCTGCTTCCCAGGAAGGGCCGTAGTCATTCATCGATTCCACGATTCGTTTTACCTCTTTTCCGATTCCGGCTCCCGGATCGCGGAGTACCTGTACGTTCGTCACCGTTCCGTCCCTTTCGATAACGAAGGTGACGACCGCCATACCCTCTACGCCATTGCGCCGCGCCTTTCCGGGGTAGCGAATGCGGGAGTACACGTATTGGAGCATTGCCCGGTCGGCACAGGCTTTTCCTTCCTCACCGGAGGGGCAATTTGCCCGGAAGCGGGGCATGATCTCTTTCACAGCCTGGTCGGTGACGGTGATTGTGTCCAAAGCCGAGGATTGATTCTGGGAAGAAAGAGACAATGCCACTAGTAGTAAGGAAAGAAGCAGGTAGAAGCGAAAACGGATCATGGTACGGCAATAACGGTACGCTGCCAAAATTATGCTATTCCTGTTCGCCGTAATTCCGGATCAGCTTGCCTTCGGCTCGTGTTTTTCAACACAGATTTCGCAGATTTTAGGCACAGATTTACACGGATTGGCTGCGCCGCTACTTCGTGGTTTCCCACATAGCTTTGGATTACACTGATTGTTGAAGTCGCTACGCGCCTTCCTTACCCCTCTCCTCCGTGATTCCTCTGTGAGCCGAAGCCTCTGTGGTTCACCCTGTCGTCGCGAAGTAACACCCTAAGCCGGGTCATCCAGTCCGTAAACCTCCTCCGTAGACTCCGCCGGCACCTCGTCCGTAAGGTCCCGGGCAAACTGGCACCACTCACAGTCCGGTTTGCCGCAGCCATCGAAGTCTTGCTCCTGGATTGATTCCCATACGTCTCGGAGAATGGCGCGCAGGGCGTCCGTATCCCTTTGGAGGAGGTCAATCGTTTCTTCCCGCTGCTCTCCCTTGGGATCGGTGAGCAGGTAGCTGATTCGTCCCGACTTCACCCGCCGGATATTGCCGGGCCGGTTATCGTAGAGTAGTTTGTAGAAGGTGAGCTGGCGCCAGTAATCACCGCCGTGGGGTTCTTTTTCGGTGGGCCGTTTTGTTTTCTTGGTGGTGGCCATGCTGGTTTTGTAGTCGACCACCCGGACATAGGCATCGCTCAGCACGTCTACCCGGTCGATGATGCCGGTAAGGGGGATGCCATCCACTTCGGCATTGCGTATGAAATATTCTACCTCGACGTCGTTAACCCACCCGGCCCGGTGTGCATCGTAGTAACTGCCGAGTTCCCGGCGCCCGCGTTCGAGGCGGTTCTCGTAGCCTTCCCGATTTAGCAGCCCCCGGCGCTGACCGAGTGCCAGTTCGAAGTTGTAAATCAATTCCTCCCGGCTAGGGAAGGCATGGTCCACATCCCGCTTCATCCGTAGGAAGTAGTTCTGCAGGGCCTCGTGGAGAGCCGAGCCGTATACCGTACGCTCGCGTTCCCGGTCGGGCACCCGGAGCAGTTTTTCGTAGTAAAAGCGAAGGGGGCAGTTGAGATAGGCGTAGAGTGCACTGACGCTGAGGCGGAAGTCGACCAGCAGGTCCGCAATCGCACTCCGTTCCAGTATAGGGAAGCGGGCATCGTCTTTGGGTGTCAATTGCAGGTGCGCTAACTCTGTGAGGGCATCCGCATTCAGACCGGCTTTCCGGCTATCCACCTCCCCCGCCGCGATCAACTCGTCAATGAACGATACGTGTTGCTGCAGTTTGTCCTGGTTGCTTAGTTCGGCACAACTGAGTATGACCTCCGACCGGGCCCGGGTCAGGGCTACAAAAAACAGTCGGCGGCGGGCCTCCTCCTCGTCTTCGGTACCGGCGTAGGTAAGGGTATCGGGCAATTTGAAACGGCTGCGGGCACGACTCCCGCCGGTCCCCCAGGCTTTTTCCGAGCAGTCGAGCATCCACACTTTCTCGAACTCCAGCCCCTTGGCACTATGCGCCGTGACCAGCAGCACCGCGTCGGCCTGATCCAGGTGCGAGCGCAGGGGAAGCGGGATGCGGTTGCCATCCATTTGGTCCAGGGTTTCGAGCAGGTCATTCAGCCGGAGGCGTGGTCGACGGGCGATCTCGCGCAACACGAAGTCGGTGAACGTAGCCAGGTGTTGTAGGAGTTCCGCGCGGTTCGGGTGCCGAAGCACGTCGGCGAGCAGGCCCGTGCCGTTGAGTACGTACTCCATAAACTCCGGCAACGGTTTGCTGCCGATCCAACCGATCGCCTCCTCCAGCCATCCGGCAACGCGGTGAACGGCGGCCCCGTCTTCCAAGCCCGCAGGGTAAAGCTCGATGTTCCGCAGGTATTCCCGCCACCCCGGCACCTGCCCTTGAGCATCCATCGCGGACAGGCGCCCCAGATTTAGCAGTGACAGATCATAGGGCACCAGACCAAAACAGCGGAAGTGGAGAACCCGGAACAGCAGAAATTCACCCGTGCCGGGACGCCGGTACTCACTTTCCAGGTATCGGAGGAGATCGCGGAGTTGCCGTAACGGACGGCCATCCAGCACGTTCGGTCGCCGCTTGCTGCGGTAGGGGATGCCGGCCCGTTCCAGCAAATGGCGCAGCAAGTCGGCCTGGCTGTGCTTGGCGTAGATGACGGCCATCTCCGACCAGGGCGTACCCCCATCGTGCCAGTGTTTGAGTTGGGCGGTCAGGTAGCCGGTTTCCTGGCGGTGATCGGGGAAGGCAAGATGGGTGATGGCCGCCCCACCGGCTTCCTCGAAGTTCTCATCTCCCGCGCTCCGGCGCAATCGACTAGTTAGCCGTTTGTCAATTTCCCTGTCCGGTAGGCGGTCGCCGATCCGTAGAGTGTTATGCGTGATGACCGCGTCCGCCCCGTTGAGAATTTGTTGGGTACTCCGGTAGTTATCGGTGAGCGTGACAAGGGTCAGGTCGCGGGCGTAGCGGTTATGGAAGTCGATCATCGCGTTCAGCCGCGCGCCCTGGAATTCATAGATGGCCTGGTCGTCGTCCCCTACGATGAATACGTTGGGGTTATCCCAGTATTCCGTGAGGTGGCGGATGATGCGTTCCTGGCTGCCGTTGGTATCCTGAAACTCGTCGACCAGCAAGTAGCGGTAGCGCTCCTGGTAGCTCAGCAACAGACTCGGGTGATCGTGAAAGGCCCGGAGTACCCAGCCGATCATATCTCCGTAGTCGTAGCGACGCTGGTCGCGCAGAGCATCCTGGTACTTAGGGAACAGCGATACCGCACTGGCGAGCTTCCCCATCCGGAGGCGTTCCTCATTGATCGATCCTTCCTTGGGCGATCCCGCGGGCAGCCCCCTGTATTTTATCTTGTAGATGAAGTCCGGATGGGTATCCAGCCCCTCCACGTACGTCCGTATTCGTTGCTGCAGCTCGTCCTCCGTCCAGTTCTGCGCCTTGATCTGGGCGAAGAGGTCCTGCACGTGCCGCTCGTAGTGGTAGGTTTCCTGGTAGCCCAGGCGCAGCGGATCGGTTTGGGGTAAATCATCCAGCAGTTCCCGGATGATGCGTACCCGCTCCAGTTCCGACAGCGGTTCCAGGCCGGGGCGGCCGAAATAGTGCAGGTTATTCTGAATGACGTTGCTGCAAAAGCTGTGGAACGTATAGATACCCACCCGGTGGGCTTCCGGACCGATGAAGCTCAGTAGCCGCTCCCGCATGGCCTTCACTCCGGCGTCGGTGAAGGTCAGACAGAGGATGTTCTGGGCGCCGGCGTCGGACTTGAGGAGAATATTGCCGATGCGCGCCGCCAACAGGTGCGTTTTGCCGGTACCCGGTCCGGCGAGTACCATGACCGGCCCTTCCGTCGCTTCGACGGCGGCTCGCTGGTCGGCATTGAGGCGATTCAGCTCTTGGCGGAAGGTCTTATTGTAGTCGTAGAGGCGCCGGCTGGGCAAAGGAACAGGGGGTTTAGTTGACGAAGAGCTCCGAGATACTGGCGTTCTCGTGGGTATGCTGAATCGCGGTGGCGAAAAGCTCGGCGGAGGGCAGCACCTTGATCTTATCTGACTGCTGTTTGAGGGGTATGGTATCGGCGACGATCAGCTCCGTCAGCTGGCTGTTGTTGATATTATCGTAGGCGTTGCCGCTCAGCATCGGGTGGGTGGCGATGGCCCGGACGCTTTTAGCCCCCTTTTCCATAATCAGGTCCGCCGCCCGGCAGAGGGTACCGGCGGTATCGATGAGGTCGTCGACCAGGATCACGTTCGCGCCGGCCACGTCGCCGATGAGGGTCATACCGGCGATCTCGTTGGCGCGCTTCCGGTATTTGTCACAGATGACCATATCCCGCTCGAAGTATTTAGCGTAGGCCCGCGCCCGCTTCACGCCGCCCATATCCGGGCTGGCGAAAATGACGTTGCTCATGTCCTGATCCTGTAGGTAAGGAAAGAAAATGGCCTGACTCTGCAGGTGGTCCACCGGAATGTCAAAGAATCCCTGGATCTGATCGGCGTGGAAGTCCAGCGTCATGAGCCGATCTACGCCGGACGCTTCCAGGAGATTGGCGATCAACTTCGCGCTGATCGGTACCCGGGGCCGGTCCTTACGATCCTGCCGGGCGTAGCCGAAGTAGGGGATGACCGCGCAGACGTAGCCCGCACTGGCGCGCCGGGCCGCATCGATGGTCAGCAGCATTTCCATCAGGTTGTCGCTGGGCTGAAAGGTGCTGCCGATGATGAAGACGTATTCCCCGCGGACGGATTCCTCAATGATGGGCTGCATCTCTCCGTCACTGAAGCGCGCCACCCGGAATTTACCCAGGTCGTGCCCGTATGCCTCCGCGATCTGTTCGCTCAGGTACTGACTGGTGGTGACCGATAGCAGGGTCACCTTGTCGGTCATCGGGGTTAGTCGGGGCTTGTGGGACATGGAGGTTTACGATTAACGATGTTTGATTTGCGATCTACGAATTGCGGGATAGCTCGCTTCGCTCGTACTGGAATGCACCACCTTCGCCGGCAGCCTTTTCAGCAGATGCCGCTAAGGTAAAGCAGCCGCTGTATACCCATTGTTTACTAACCCGATGGTAGCTGGCCTATCTAAGATCATATACTACCTGCGAAGCACCACGAGATTACCTTTCCGCTGCCCCTCTGGAGACTCCGTCACCCGCCAGCCTGGCAACCGATAAATTGTACGCCCCGACGAGCAAAACTAGCTCCTGCATGCGGCAGCCCAATCGCGAATCGTAAATCCAAGATCACTTCAGCCGCTCAATCAACCGTCCGGCCACCCGTAGGAAGTCCATCTCGGTGATGAGCCCCACGAGCTCGTTTTCCTTGACCACGGGTAGGCAACCCAGTTTCCCGTTGCGCATGATGTGCATGGCGTCCTTGATCGTCGTGTCCGGGCTGATGGTGGCGGGCGCGCTGATCATCAGGTCACCGACGGTCCGGTAATCGTTCATCTCGTTATTGAGGCGGCCTTTCTG
>JBASAV010000104.1:0-7751 GCA_049650785.1 Lewinella sp.
GAAGTATGGCTTTCCTTCTCCCAACGAAGACGGCAATATCAATCTGCACAGCCGGCAACTCGAGTTTCAGCATCCCGTGCAGAAAGAGCCCGTCACGATCACGGCCAACCCGCCCGTCGGCGATCAACTGTGGCAATTATTCGCCGATCTTACCTAAAATTAGAGGTTAAGAAGCGTTGGCCTGCTCCGAACGAGCGGCCGCCAGCGGATCGTTGTTGCGTAAGAGCCGCAGGGCTTCCTGGACGATCTCGTCCTCGCGATTATAGATTTCGTAGAAGGCGGCGCTGCCGAATAGCTGGCGCCCCAAGCGGCTTCTGAAGTGCAACATCAACTCATCGCGCAAATGTGGGGCGAGGGTGGCGTCCATATCGGGGTAATCTACCAGCGCCAGGTCACGCAGATCGGCGATAATGTCGTCCGTATCCGGCTGAAAGCCGCGGATAAAATTTTCCACGTCCTGGTAGCTCTTGAGTTCCGGGTGGCGCCGCACGTAGCCGAACATGTACGGTGCTACTTGCTGGCGAAGCCGGAGGAAGTTCTGATCGTTTAGACTGCTGTCCAGCGGTACGAAATAGTCTGGCGTGATGCCTCCGCCGCCGAAAACCGGATAGCCATTGTCAGTATAGTAGATCAGCGAACTATCTACCTGGACGGAAGTCCGGCCCGTCAATTCACCGCTTTCGAAGCGGCGGTGGAGATCACCCCGGTAATCTTCTTCCCCTTCGTAGTTCCGCTGGATGCTACGGTCGCTAGGCGTGTAGTAGCGCGCTACGGTGAGCCGCAGGGCGCTGCTGTCCATTAGGGGATACTGCTCCTGAACGAGTCCCTTACCGAAGGTGCGGCGGCCCACGATGATCCCGCGGTCATGGTCCTGAACGGCACCGGCCACAATCTCGCTGGCGCTGGCGGACCCGCCGTCGACCAGTATGGCTACATCCTGGATATTGTAGCGCGCGCGCCCGGTCGACTTGTAGGGTTGACGGGTTGAATTACGGCCCTCGGTATACACCAGCAGGACACCGCGCTCCACAAAGATCTCACTGAGCAGCTTCGTGGCCTCCTGCAGGTAGCCCCCCGGGTTGCCACGCAGATCGAGGATCAGGTTACGGGCATCGGGCTTCTCCAAGTATTTCTCGAGGGCCTCCATAAACTCGCTGTAGGTATTCTGGCTGAAGCGGTTGATCTTAACGTATGCGGTGGTTTCGTCGATGGTGTAGGCGGCATCGACGCTGTATACCGGTATCGGTTCGCGGGTGATGTTGAAGGTCATCAGGTCCGAGGTGCCGGGCCGGCGTACGCGGATCGTGACGTCGGTACCTCCCTCCCCGCGCATCAGGCTGGCGGGGTCGATTTGACGATCTTCGACGCCGGTGACGAGGCTGTCTTCGACGTAGATTATTTGGTCGCCGGATAGCAGGCCGGCCTTGTCCGAAGGACCCTGTGGAAGAGCACTGACGACGGTAATGGTGTCTTCCACGACCAGGTATTCAATACCGATGCCTTCGAAGTTACCCTCCATCGATTCGGTCAGCGCCTGCATCTCTTCCCGGGCAATGTAACTGCTGTGTGGGTCCAGCTCGTCCAGCACGGCATTGATAGCCGCTTCGTAGAGCTTATCCCGGTCCGGTTCGTCGACGTAGCGCGCGTCGATGTAGCCCATCAGTTGCTCGACCCGGCCACTACCAACACTGGTGTGGCTACCCCCGCCGAAGCTGATAAGGGGAGCATCGGTGTTGAGTAGGTAGCCGGCAAGCAGGCCGGTACCCAGCAGGGCACAGTAGAAGAGCGGCGTCCAGATATTGAATGGGGTCTCGTTCTGCATAACGGAAAAGGAAAGGCTAAAGGTAAATATTAGTTTGACCGGGGGACGAATACTTTGTCGGCTGCGGGGTGTCCGCGCCGGGCCAGTACGTTGATTTTCCTATTTTGCCGACCATCATTTCGCTTATGTCGTTACTGGCCATTGCCTACAGTCAAGAAGATCTTTCCGCCGCCCAGCGGATTGCCGCCGCGGTGGAGCCGGACATCGAGTTCGAGCACTATCCCGTTGGCCGGGCCAACGATGGCGAGCTGCTAACGGATATCCTGCGCAAGAACCGCCTGCCACTGATCGTGCTCCTCAGCGATAGCTTTCTCACTAACCCCAATGCGGTACAGGGCTTCGTTGGCGTGCTCGAACGCACCGAGCAGTTTCTGCCGGTTATTATTGACGCGCATCGTCTGGACGAATCCAGTGGGGAGGTCGTCAGCGTGGAGACGCGGCTGTTCGACCGCAGTGATGTCATGCACTACCTGAGCCACTGGCAGGACCGCTACATCGAGCTGCGGCGCGGCGGGGAAGATTATACCGACGCGGTCAGTCAGCATGCTTTCAAGACCTACCTGCGGCGGATCCGAGAAACCAGTGTTGGCGTGGAGGAGGTATTGGAACAACTGGTCGAAAGCGACCCCCTGGCCGACCGCGAACTTCGCGATGCGGATTACGACCCTATCTATCAGTTGGCCGGTCTACCCGCGCCCGAACCCCGGCAGAACGCACCCGCTCCGGCGTCAAGCACGGAAAATGACCGGAGCCAAGAAGAGGAAATCGGGGCGCCGAGCGCAGGAGAAAGCCAATCGGCAAACGAAATCATCAACCGTGCCTGGCGCATGTCGGACGCCGGCAATACGGACGAGGCCCTCGAAGAATTGAAGGAGGGCCAGGAAGACGATCCGGACAATGCCGAACTGGCTTATCAGCACGCGCTCATGCTGGCGTTGGGTGCGGGAGCGATCGAGCCGGCTCGAACGGAACTTCAGGACGTACTAAATAATCACCCCAATCACCCCGGGGCCCTGTTTCTTGCGGGAGAACTTCACCAGTCGGTCGGGGATTTCGTTTCGGCCCGACAGCAGTGGGAGCGGTTAGCTGACCTGCAACCCAATTACCCCGAGCTCAATCACCGCCTGGGCTACCTGCTTACCGACCATTTTCCCGATCGACACCAGGAAGCCGCACAGTATCTCGGGCGTGCAACGAAAGAGGAAGGGGCCAACGGCGAAACCCATTATCGGTACGCCCGACTCCTGGCCGGTCCGCTTGACCGGGCGGGTAAAGCTTTCAAGGTCCTGCAGATGGCCATCGAAGTGGATCCCAACCACGCCCCAGCCCACTATCTGTTGGCGGTGCTGGAATTCGACCGGGGCCGGCTGCAACACGCCCGGCAGAATTACCTGTTGGCCTGCAACCTGGAGCCGGCTTACGATACTTCCGCCAACCGGCGCGCATTTAGCGCCGGTCATTACAACAAAGACCAAAAAACATCGCCCGTGGCTACCGATGCCCTGTCCGCGCTAAAGCGGAATATTGCCGATCTGGAAACCATGCTGGCCAACCAGCAGTCTCCCCGGCCTGCCCCCAAACCGCGGCCGGGGGAAGGCAAGACCGTTTTTCTCACCGGTGCGACCAGCGGAATTGGGTTGGCCACGGCCCGGCGACTGGCCGAGGACGGGTACCGCCTGATTCTCGCGGCCCGTCGGGAAGATCGCGTGACCCAGGTTGCCGAGGAACTGCGAAACGACGCGGGAATTGACGTACACACGGTACCTCTCGACGTCAGCCAGCGACAACGGGTAGGAGAAACGATAGCCGAGCTACCCGAGGAATGGCAGCAGATCGATATTCTCATTAATAATGCCGGGAAGGCGAAGGGATTCGATCCGATACACACCGGGGATCTGGATCACTGGGATGAAATGATCGACGTCAATCTGCGGGGGCTGCTTTACGTCACGCGGGCGGTCACGCCGGGTATGGTCTCCCGTAAAGGCGGCACGGTTATCAACGTTGCCAGTACGGCGGGTAAGGAAGTTTATCCGAACGGTAATGTATACTGTGCTACCAAACACGCCGTGGACGCCCTCACCCATGCGATGCGACTGGATCTGGTGAAGCACGGTATTCGTGTCGGGCAAATTTGCCCCGCCCACGTAGAGGAAACGGAATTTGCCGTGGTCCGCTTCGACGGCGACCGGGAAAGAGCGAAAATCTACGACGATTTCCAACCGCTGCGATCAACCGATGTAGCCGAGACGATCCATTTCATGATCAGTCAGCCACCCCACGTCAATATCCTGGACGTAGTATTGCAGGGAACGCAGCAGGCCAGTTCAACCGTCGTGGATCGTAGTGGACGCGCCCGTTTTGCCCCCGAAGAAGAATAAGTATGCACCGACCTTTATTTATTGTCATTGAAGGGCTCGACGGAAGTGGTAAATCGACCCAGATCTCACTGCTTCGCGACTACTTCCATTCCCTCGGAGAATCCTGCTACGTCACCGCCGAACCTACGGAACTACCCACCGGCAGGCTGATCCGCCGGGTGCTCCAGAAAGAGATTACCGTCGACCCCCGTACGCTAGCCGCCATGTTTGCCGCCGATCGGATCGAACACCTTTTTCATCCGGACGAAGGGATCCTTGCCAAGCTGGCGGCTGGGCACCACGTGGTAGCGAGCCGCTACTATTTCAGCAGCCTGGCCTATCAAAGTGAATTCGTTGATCCGGGCTTTGTCGCCTCCCTGAACCGGCTGGCCAAGGCCACCCTTCCGGCCGACCTGACTATTTTCCTGGACCTGGAACCCGAAACCAGTATGCAGCGAATCAGTGCCCGACCGGGGGAGGACGAACTCTTCGAAACGCTGGAGAAGCTTCAGCACGTGCGCGAAAGTTTCCTTAATGCATTTACCGTCTTCGGAGAGGATGAAAATATTCAGCATATCGACGCCAGCAGGGAGGTTAATGAAGTGGCCACTGAAGTGCAGGGGTTAGTCGACGAATTATAGTACTCATCCAGAATTTTCTGTTTATGATAAATACGATTGATCTCAAATTCCTCGATAAACCTAAATCGATCGCCGCCTTCTGTGTATCCGACGACGATGGCTATACCCTGGTAGAATGTGGTCCCTATTCGACCCACGAAGAACTGTTAGACGGGCTTGCTGAACTGGATATTTCACCCAAAGAGGTGCATACCTTGCTCCTCACCCACATTCATTTTGACCACGCGGGTGCCGCCTGGTGGTGGGCGGGGAAGGGGACCAAGATATACGTGCATCCACGGGGACGCAAACACATGATCGACCCGGAAAGACTCTACAGCTCCGCCAAACAGATATACGGCGATCGGATGGAAGAGTTATGGGGCAAGATGGAGGGCATTGATCCGGACCGCATCCAGGAGGTTGACGACCAGGAACAACTTACAATTGGCGGGAAGAAGTGGATCGCTCACCATACCCCCGGTCACGCCAGCCACCATATCGCCTGGCAAGTGGACCAAACGGTGTTTACCGGTGATGTCGGTGGCTGTCGCATCGGGGGTGGGCCGGTAGTACCGCCGTGCCCGCCACCGGATATCGATGCCGAAGCCTGGCGTGCGTCCATAGATCGACTGCGGTCCTTGGAAGCGAAAGATTTCTACCTCACCCACTACGGGCGAATCACCGACGTGAATGCTCACCTCGATGAACTGGGCGACCGGCTGGAGCGGTACGTTAGTTGGATGGAGCCTTACTACCGTGACGGTGCCTCGGCGGAAACCGTCGCCCCCCTTTTCAAAAAATATATGTCGGATGAACTCACCTTACTCGGTGTGAATGAAGCAGACCTGGAAAGTTACATGGCTGCCAATCCACCCTATATGAGTGTCACCGGCTTGTTGCGATGGCTAAGCAAGCGCGACGAGCGCGCTGCTTCGGCCCACTAGTGCATACGGTCACCGCGCACCTCCAATTTCTGGAGTACCTCTGCCTCGTAAGCTAGGTATTCCTTCCACCGGGCGTCGACTACGTCGCGATCGAAATATTTGCGGGCAAGATCGATAAACAGCACGTAGTGTCCGGCTTCGGCCACCATAAATTTATGGTACCATTTACGCAGCGACTCGTCGGAAACGTACAGGCTCATCAGTCGGAAGCGCTCGCAGCTGCGAGCTTCGATCAGTGCAAAAATCAGTAACCTTTCCAGCAGGGCGGCATCCCGTCCCCGCCCCTTTGGAGCGAAATCCAGGAGGGCGTTTACGTACTCATCCTTCCGCTGGCGGCCTAGCTTCAGACCACGACGATCCAACTCCGCCAGGACAGCCCGGAAGTGGCCCCATTCTTCGGTGACGATGGGGGCCAGTTCCCGGACCAGTTCTTCGCGTTCAGGATAACCCTGGATGAGGGAGATACAGCTCGTGGCCGCCTTCTGCTCGCAGTAAGCGTGATCGGTCAGTATCTCCCCCAGATCCATTTCCGCCAGGTTTACCCACCGCGGATCGGTAGGTAGGCGGAGGTTTAGCATCCGTACGGTAGCAGCATCATCGATCATACCCAGTATACCAGGTTGAGATCCTGCGCGTGGGGCATCATATCGTGTACGGGGCGCAAGCGGAAGCCATACTCGTATACACCGGCGAGATGGGGGTCCACCGATAATTTGAAGGTCACCGTACCGTCCGTCGAGGCCACACGCTTAAATGTTTCCGTACGCCGCAGTTCGATGGTTTGCTCGTCCATACGCTGATAAAACAGTGCTTCCAGAGCCAGGTGATCGGGGTTGATTCCGTTGGTAGCGATCACGACTTCGGCGCTAAAATCTTCGCCCACGGGTAGCGCGTAATTGACCGTATCCAGGGTGTTGTTTTCGACGGTTTCGAGACCTTCCCACTGATCGGCGGTGGTTTCCTTCCAGGCGGCGTACGCCTTTCCCTTCTGGCCGTCTTTCTCCTTTACGGTGGCCGCACTTTCCCCGAGGGGCATGTAGAAGCGCTCGTAATAGTCGTCCATCATCCGCTTCATCGTGAAGTAGGGAGCTACCTCGGCGATGATCTGCTTGACATAGGTCATCCAACGCTTGCTGATGCCGCTCTCGTCGCGGTCGTAGTAGATGGGCAGGATCTCATCCTCCAGGATGCTGTACATCGTTTCGGCATCCAGCTCGTTCTGCAGGTGCTGATCCTCGTAGGTGCGCTCCAAAGGCAGGGCCCAGCCGGCGTCGGGACGGTACCCTTCGGCCCACCAACCGTCCAGTACACTGAAGTTGACCGAACCGTTCATGGCCGCCTTCATGCCCGACGTACCGGAAGCCTCCAGCGGACGGGTAGGGGTATTCAGCCAGATGTCTACTCCCTGTGTAAGTAGCTTGGCCATTTCCATGTTGTAGTCTTCCAGGAAGATGATCTTTCCGGCGAATTCAGGCTCCTTGCTGATCTGAACGATCTGGCGGATCAGGTCCTGACCACCCTGGTCGGCGGGGTGCGCTTTTCCAGCAAACAGGAAGATCACCGGTTGGTCTTTGCGATTGACCAGATCCCGCAGCCGGTCGCGGTTCGTGAACAGCAGCGTGGCGCGCTTATAGGTAGCGAAGCGCCGGGCGAATCCGAAGACCAGCGCCTTGTCATTGATCTTACTCAGGACATCGAAGGTGGTCCGGGGGCTTTCGCCCCGCCGGCGCATATCCACCTTCAGCTTTTGCCGGACGTAGTTCAGCAACCGCACCTTCAGCTGGTGGCGGGTGTCGAACAGGGCCTTATCGTCGATCTTGTAGATGTTGCGCCAGATGTCTTTATTACTCTGGTCACGCACCCAATCCTTACCGAATTTGGTAGAGAACAGGTCATGAATACTCGTGGCGATCCAGGTAGGGTAGTGGACCGAATTGGTGACGTAGCCAATGTGAACCTCCTCGGCGGTGTAGCCGGGAAAGAGTTCGGTGAACATTTCCTG
>JBASAV010000105.1:0-4870 GCA_049650785.1 Lewinella sp.
GCCTGTACCGCGATTACCACTACGTCCATCAAAATCCTACAGCCGGAATAAATTACTACCGCCTCGTCCAATACGACATCGACGGAAGCGAAACTTCCTTCGAGGTGCGGACGGTGAGTATTAATCAATCCGTGAACTCTTCTATCATCCCTAATCCTGCACATGCCGGGCAGCGAGTAGGCCTGAATGATTCCGAAGAGATTCACGAGGCCAGTCTCTATAGCCTGGACGGTACGCTGATTGCCAATTATCGGGAAGACGAGTCGGAACTGTCCGAAGTCACTCTACCGGCAAACCTATCCAGCGGAACCTATGTACTGCGCGCCGGTCAGCAATCCCACCGGATCCTCGTTCAGTAGCCGTGGCTCTCAGTATATAGCTTCCACGAAAGCGGAGCGCTCGCCGAAGGCCGGATGTCCCGGCTCCCAGGCGGCGGTAAAACGGTAGGTCGTCGGCCTACCGTTTTCCAGTTGCAGGCGCACGTAATAGGTAGTGGAGACGGGCATATCGTCCGGGCCGAATTCACCGTGCCCTAGTACGGCGGATTCATCGGCCGTGATGGCCATGCCCAAGGTGTGGTCGAGTTCGGCCTGCGGACCATAGGTATACATGACGAAGCGCTCGCCGCTCTCATCGGTATATAGTGTATCGCTGTGGAGATTGACGATCCCGGTGAGCAACTCCTCATCCCCCTGCAGACCGGAAAGCGTCACGGAAGATTCATAGCCCCAGGTTCCCGGTTCGATGCTGATCTCCCAGTCTAAGTCGAGCGTGCGACCGGCCACCTCCCAGCCGTTGTAGTCCAGGAGGAAACGGGATCCGCCGGGGCCTTCTTCGAGTTTGCGGTAGTGCTCTTCGGTTACGTCACCGAGGCGGTAAATACTGTCGCCGATCATCAGGGCGATGCTGCCGGCTCCGAGGGAATTACCCACTTTAAGGACGTCCATTCCCCAGTCGCTCATATTGTGATAATTCTGATCCTTCCCGAGCTGCTCGGTGCCTACGCTGTCGAGCACCATATTTCCGTTCTTCTTGCCGAAGATGTCAATGCCGTTGCGCTCGTCGAAGTACAGCCGGAAGCCGACGTTCTCATTTTCCCAGGCCGGACCTTCCATTTGATAAAAGAAGGGAATCTCTTGCCCGAGGTGATCGGGATCGCGGGTCACTTCGTCCACCTCGACCCAACTGTCGCCGTCGGCGCGTGCCATCCGGATATTCGTATTGGCCTCGCGTGCTTCAGGAGTCGTCGGGCTAACATCGCTTTCACTTTGTGGCGAGGGGCCGCAGGAGGGTAGCATGAACAGCGACAGGATGAAAAGTGGCAGTGCGCGGGACACGATGGATGTAGACATATAGTATCGAATTTAGGACAAAAGTTACGGCGAAGGAGGCGATAGCTTCGCAGATAGCTGTGCCTCTTCCACATTCCCTTAACTAACATTTTAGCTGACCGGGCCGTTTTCCTCAGCAAATCGATACCCTATGCTTACCAAGTTACTTGTATTGGAAGCGGTAGTGATCTGCGGCCTGCTGGCCTTTTTTGTACACCGGCAGCTCCCGACCACCGAGCTTACCGTCGGGGACCGTACGTACGTCATAAAGGAAGCAACCCCGTCGGCCGAGGCAGCCCGGGAAGCCGCCTTCCCCCTTAGCTCACCGGGAGAGTTCACCTTTCCCGTGGCGGGTTACGGTCCGGCGGCGGTGATCAGCGTCTTCGGTGACCGGCGCGGTTCGGCCCGACTGCACAACGGTATTGATATCAAGGCGCCGGCCGGAACACCGGTAGTTGCCGTAACGGACGGATTCGTGGAACGCATCAGCTACGGAGGTAGCGGTGGCCGGCAACTGTATCTACGCGACGCCCGAGGCAGGCTGTTCTACTACGCTCACCTCCAGGACTGGCGGGCCAGCGAATTCGACGCCGTTAAGGCAGGGGACACGCTGGCTACCGTGGGCAGTACCGGCAACGCCCGCGAAACCACGCCCCATCTCCACTTTGAGATCCTGCTGGGTAAGAAGAAGCTGGCGGTCGATCCCCTCCCCTTCTGGACAGCACCTTAACCAATTCAGGTAAATAGTCGCTTATGGCTGGTGAAATGGGGGAAATACCCACTCTGGACGGGGACTATTGAACTATGTCATTTTTTCTGTGTATAATTGACACACAAAAAATCAGACTATGACCTCCCGCTATGGCGTCCGCCCCGATCACTTTACCCGTTTGAACACCCAGGAAATTCGCGACGAATTTCTGGCTACCGACCTGATGGTTGATGGCTCCATTAATCTGGTTCACTCGCACTACGATCGCTTCATCTTCGGCGGAGCCGTACCTACCTCCGGCGCCCTTGAACTGGAGAACGACGACGACCTCCGCGCGGATTTCTTCCTCCAGCGGCGGGAGTTAGGCGTGCTGAATCTGGGCGGAGCCGGAACGATCACCGTTGACGGACAAGCCTACGAGCTGGACCGTTTCGATTGCCTGTACGTCGGACGGGGATCGAAGTCGGTAACCTTTGCCAGCACCGACGGCGGTACGCCCGCTCGCTTCTACCTGAACAGTGCCCCGGCCCACAAAGAGTACCCCACTACTAAAAACACACAGAGCCAGGCCAATAAGGTGGAGCTGGGTGATGACGAACATGCCAACAAGCGCGTCCTCTTCCAGTACATTCACGTAGACGGTATCCCCAGCTGCCAATTGGTGATGGGTTTCACCGAACTACTGCCCGGCAACATCTGGAACACCTTCCCCCCCCACACCCACGAGCGGCGCATGGAGGTCTACCTCTACTTCGACGTAACCGGTGACGAGCTGGTGATGCACTTCATGGGTAAACCCGACGAAACGCGTCACCTTGCCGTCCGCAATTTTGAAGCCGTGATCTCGCCACCCTGGTCGATCCACAGCGGTGCGGGTACGGCCAACTACCGTTTCGTTTGGGGTATGGCCGGCGAGAACCAGGCCTTCACCGACATGGACGCTGCAACCCTGGGTGACATCCGCTAACCAGCAACCAGCACCTAGTAACTAGCACCCAGCACCCACCCAAACCAACCTACATGAACCTATTTGATCTTACCGGCAAAACGGCCATCGTCACCGGCTGTAAACGTGGTATCGGTTACGCCATGGCCCTCGGACTGGCGGAAGCCGGTGCCGACATTGTCGGTGTTTCGGCCAGCCTGCGTCCCGGTTCCGATATCGAGAAGGCCGTCACCACGGCCGGCCGGCAGTTTACCTCCTACCAGTGTGACTTTTCCAACCGCGATAGCCTGTACCAATTCATCTCCGCCGTTAAAGAAAAACACGGCACCCCGGATATTCTGGTCAACAACGCCGGAACGATCATGCGGGACCCCGCCGCTCAACATTCCGATGCGTACTGGGATAAGGTGATCGAGGTCAACCAGAGTGCTCAGTTTATCCTCTCCCGCGAATTCGGACGCGACATGATTGAACGCGGAAGCGGCAAGATCATCTTCACGGCTTCCCTGCTGACCTTCCAGGGCGGTATTACGGTACCCGGGTACGCGGCATCTAAGGGAGCCATCGGGCAGCTGACGATGGCGCTCTCCAACGAGTGGGCCGGTAAGGGCGTGCAAGTCAATGCCATCGCTCCCGGTTATATCCGCACCGACAATACCCAGGCGCTGCAGGACAACGAAGAACGGTCCACCTCCATCCTGGCCCGTATACCGGCCAACCGGTGGGGCAAGCCGGAAGATTTCGTCGGTCCGATCGTCTTCCTGTCCAGTGAAGCTTCGAGTTACGTCAACGGTACTATCCTCGTCGTCGACGGTGGGTGGATGGGCAGGTAGGCATGCGCGTTACCCCCTCATCCATTGCCTCCGCCCACACGGCGGACTGTGTCATCTTTGGCTTCGCTGATAAGGAGCTCCGCGTACTGCTGGTCCGCCGGGCAGTCACTCCCTTCGCCGGAGAGTGGGTTCTACCCGGTGGAGCAATGGCGGCCGAGGAAACACTGGAGCACACGGCCCAACGTGTACTCCTGGATATGGTCGGCGTCAAGAATGTCCGACTTCGGCAGGTGAGTACCTACAGCGAGCCGGACCGGCACCCGGTCCGACGAGTCGTGACGACCTCCTTCTATGCACTAGTCCAACCCCGTCACCATACCCCGGTTGCCCGCGGCCACGCCCGGGAAGCTACCTGGTACGCGGTCAGCACGGCGCCGGATCTCGGATTTGACCACGGGCGGTTGCTCCGGGACGCACACAACCGTCTTATTCTCCACCTGCGGACCCGCCCCCTCGCCTTTGAATTACTGCCGGATCTATTCACCCTTACGGAGGCGCAGCTATTGTACGAGGATATCCTGGGGGAAGAGCTGGATCGCCGGAATTTCCGGCGCAAGCTTCAGAGTTACGATTTTTTAAAGGAAACTAAGGAGAAAAGGAGCGGCGTTAAGGGAGGGCCAAAGCTTTATGCCGTAGATTATGGCTTGCTTTTGGAGGCTCTGTCGGATTGACAGAGCGATTGTACAGCTCACCCTTCTTTGATGAAACACACGTACCCATTCCTCTTTCTCCTTCTCTTTGCGCTAACCTCCTGCGGGCCTAAGGTCTACGAGGCGCCAAACATGCTCGCTACGACCAGCCGCCACCAGGTCATTGCCATTATCCCCCCTTCGGTAACCATCAAGGGCCGGCCCAAGGACGATCAGGCCCAACTGGAGGCAGCCGCCCGCGAGGACACCTATACCTTTCAACGCGAGATCTACAGCTGGATGCTGCGCCGTAAACAACAGGGCAAAATTCGCCGACTGGAGATCATGGACCCGGAAACAACCAACGCCAAGCTGGAACGTGCCGGCTACAGTCTCGACGATCGTAGCCTTACTCCGGC
>JBASAV010000106.1:0-7520 GCA_049650785.1 Lewinella sp.
GGTGTTTAAAATTGATCTAAAGGCTGGAGATCCGCTCGCACAGATCCGCCAGGCGGGCACTGTAGCCGGCCTCGTTGTCATACCAGGATACCACTTTGACCAGGGTGCCGGACACGATGGTCTGGTCTTTGTCGTAGAGGCTACTGTACTTGCTACCCACGATGTCGCTGCTCACGTAGGGAGCGTCGACGTAAGCCAGGATGCCCTTCAGCGGACCACTTTCGGCGGCTGCCTTAAAGGCGTTGTCCACTTCCTCGAGGGTTACGTCGCGCTTGACGATAGCGGTGAAGTCCGTGAGGGAACCCGTGGGAACGGGTACGCGCATCGCTCCGCCGTCGAGCTTGCCGTCGAGGTGGGGAAGTACGAGGCCGACGGCCTTGGCGGCACCGGTCGTGGTGGGAACGATATTGAGGGCCGCAGCGCGGGCACGGCGGAGGTCCTTGTGGGGGCCGTCCTGCAGATTCTGGTCGGCGGTGTAGGCGTGCACCGTGGTGATGAAGCCTTTCTCTACGCCGAAGGCGTCGTCCAGGACTTTGACCATGGGAGCCAGACAGTTGGTCGTACAACTGGCGTTGCTGTAGATTTTGGTTTCCGCGTTGATAACGTCTTCGTTCACGCCGAGCACGACGGTGGCGACGTCCCCTTTGGCGGGAGCGGAGATCAGAACCTTCTTGGCACCGGCTTTGAGGTGCAGGCCGGCCTTTTCCTGGTCGACGAAGCGACCGGTACACTCCAGCACGACATCAACGTCGAGGTCTCCCCAGGGGAGTTTGCTGGGATCGGGCTGGCTGAGCGCGTCGATCTTCTTGCCGTCGATGTAGATATTGTCATCATCAGAAGTCACCTCTCCGGGGAAGTTGCCCTGTACGCTATCGTACTTGAAGAGGTGCGCGAGGGTGGCATTGTCGGTCAGGTCGTTGATCGCGACGACGTCCAGTCCCTTTTCGAGTAGGTTACGAAGGGTAATACGTCCGATGCGACCGAAGCCGTTAATTGCAATCTTTGCCATAAGTAGAGGTGAATTTTGTATTGGGATTCTCTTGCCCGTCCAGCCACGGTCCGGTGAAAGCGCGGGCTTATCACCGCAGCAGGACGGAATCTAGATAAAGGTTAGCCCGCGACATTGTTCAAAGGTAGCCTGCTTAGTGTAAAAATTACGGTTAGTCTGGCGGTTACGTCGCTTTTTCCGGGCTTAATGTGGCAAAACGTGATCGACGATACCGGTGTGGAGGGGACCGGAGCCAGCCAGCAGCGTCACGCTGGCCCTTCGTAGTGTGGCCGTACGCAGTAGGCGATCTGTGCATGTGCGGCGAGTGCGCATTTACTCCGCCCAAATACCCGTTTCCAGCGTCCAGTCGTAATCCTCGTATTCCCGGTCCATGGTTTTGTTCTCTTCGTCCAGCACCCCGTACTCGACCAAGAAGTCATCGACGCCGTCGTGGTCGCGGAAGTCGCCGCGGAACCAGGAAAAGAGGGGGGAGGTGTGGAGCACCCGCTTACCGTCGCGCTCCTCGATGGTGGAATGATCGGCCAGGTAGCTGCGGACGCGGGCGCTGATCTGCTCGTTGTAGGTAGCGGGCTCGTAAATCTCTACCGGTGGACAATCGCTGGCTCCGCAGTTCAGCGCGAAATGGATGCGGGAATCTCCCCCTTTGATGCGGAAGGTGCGGCTGAACTTGTCGGTGAACAGCTGGGGGATAAAGCCCAGGCCAAGCTTATTTTCACCACCCCGGATGATCCCGTGCTCCATGTCATCGGGACTGAGCTCCTGACCGGCTACGGTAAAGCGCGGTGTTTTAAAGAAGCTGCCGCGATCATCATAGAGGGTGGGGTCTTCGATCAGCAGGTACTGTACCATACCGTTGTATACGTTGACCCAGAAAGCGAGTTTTTCGTTGCGAGAGTCGAGGGCGGCGGCCAGGTTGCCGGGATCGTAGCCGGCGAGTTGGTCGACAATACCGTCAACATCCCGACCTGCCTTAAGACCCTCCAGAAATTGCTGGCTCAGCTCATTCGGGGTAGGATCGGCGGTAAAGTCACCGGAGGGTTGATAGGTGGAGCAGGCAGTCGTCAACAGAAGCAGGCAGAAAAGCAATCGGTACATGGCGGAGTCTTGTCTAATACTAACACGTACGCCGGGCTTAGGGTCATGGATTGCGGCGGGTCTTGTTCAGCAGCAGGCTTATTCGAATACCAGGTGGTCCGCGAAGAAGGGCAGCATATCCGTCGGTACGCGGCCGTCGCGGGTGAACAGGCCGCTCGTATGCGTGCCGATGTACTCCTCCGCCTGGTGGTCGATACCTACGTTCTCCAGGCGCTGGCTGAACATCTCGCACTGCCGGACGAAGCGGTCGCCGGCGTTGCGCCCCCAGTCGAGCGCAATGCCGTTCAATGATTGCAGCGCCTCCAGGTGGTCGTCGATCATGTGCACCGGCATTTCCGCGTACCAGCTGTCCAGTACGTCGGGGTGCACGATCAGGCTGTCGCCAACATACTCGAAGGGGATATCAACGTAGAAGGGGGGCTTGTCCGGGTTCGGCGACCAGGCCCGGCCGAAGGCCACGGTCACCTTGGGAAAGTAGGACCGCATCATGTCCTCCATGGTGGTGATCCCGGCCAGTTCCCGGTAGGTATGGCTGTTCGGGCCGTATTCCCCGATGATGGTGAGCGCCCCGGGGCTGAGGGCATAGACGCTGCCGAAGGTGTCGGGATAACGCATGGCCAGCTTCAGGGCACCGTATCCTCCCATGCTGTGTCCGGTGACGCCCCGGCTATTGCGATCGGTGAGGGTGCGGTAATTCGCATCCGTGTATTCGACCAGGTCGGTAGCCATGAAGGTTTCCCACTGGCCGAAGGCGGAGTTGCTGTAAAAGCTGCCATCGATGGCGGTTCGGTTATCGGCCACGACCAGGATGAAGGGCGGGATCTTCCGGGCGGCGATGGCGTAGTCGAGTGCCTCGATCATATCGGGAGTGAGGGTGTGATCGTTCAGAAAGCCGTGCAGGTAGTAGATCACCGGATAGCGCGTGGCTCCTTCATCGTAACCGGGCGGGAGGTACACGGATACTGCCCTTGTTGGGTTCTCCCCGAAGGCGTTTTCCAACGCTTCTGAATAGAGGGAGTCGATCACCACGCGGCCCGTACCGGCTTGCGCTCCGAGAAACATCGGGCCAACGAGTAAACCAATTAATAGCGTTCGCCACATACTCAAATCTTTCCTGACAAGGTAATACGCCGTCCGTATCTTTCCTTTATCAATCAAACGGGCGGCGGAGCGCAGGAAAATGGTCTTATGGAGAAGACAAGAGTTTACCGGGTAAAAACCTCCAGCCTAGTTGGTAGCTACTTTCTGGGTGCCATGTTCTTGGGGTTTCTCGGTGTGCTGTTATGGAGTCTATCAAAGCCTTCCCATGCCGACTTCGGATTATTAGGTAGAGGAATGATCATCCTGGCTTGCGTGGTTGGTACCGTAGGGATAGGCTTATTTATTCTAGGGATACACCGTCGCCAGCTCATCGTTGGTGAAAGGGGCATTCGCAAAAAAGGTCTCTTCGAGGAGAAGTTTGTGGCCTTTAGTAACATCGCGGGCTACCGATCCATGGAATACGGTGTCTGGCTGGTATCGAAGGCGAAAAAGGACAAGCGGATGGTGATTGAGCGTGATTACCACGATCCGGATGCATCGCTAACTGGTCTTTACCTCCGCTATCCGAATTTAGAAGATGTGTTGCGTAAGGAAGACCGTAAAGCAGTATTGGCCGACCGCCGACTGGGTGCCTCGCGGCCCGAGCGAAAAGAAGCGCTCCGACGAGCCCAACGTCAGGCCCGAATCTTTAACTGGCTGGCAGTAGTCATTGCCATTTGGGCCTGTATCTACCCGCAACCATATGGTTTGGCGTGCGGAGCGGCGGCGGTAATGCCTGTTCTGGCCTTTGGTTTGTCGAAATACAGCAACGGTATGCTTCTCCTGGACGGGGAATCCTATTCCGCCCGTCCGCATTTAGCCCACGGTCTATTTATTGTGGTATCAGGCCTTTTCTTGCGTGGACTATCAGACTATGACATTTATGCTTACCGGTCACTTTGGCCCATTCTACTACTGGTGTCGTCAGTCCTGACTTTCTTTATTTACTGGTACCTGGCGGGCGAAATGAAAAACAAATTAGCATTCATCTTCTGGATCCCCATTGCCGTACTTTATAGTTACGGCACCTTAATACATTACAACTGTTTCTATGACGATCGGGAGGCAGTTAGCTATCCGGTGGAAGTGCTCCGTAAATCCTTCACCGCTGGTTCAGATGGTAGTTGCTATTTATACCTCTCCGCTTGGAGAGAGGAGCCGGGTGGCGAACAATATCACGTAGGTAGGAGGCTGTACGACCGGGTAGAGCCAAGTGATACCGTGCAGGTGATCTACCGACCCGGCAAAGTAGGCGTACCCTGGTATCGGGTGGTGACCGCCGACTGATCTACGACCGAGGTGTTGGCGGTATACTCCAGGAAGAGTAAGGTGATGGCCAGCAGTAACAGGAAGAAATAGGCACTGAGGCGTTGGGCATTTGGCATCAGGGTGTTGATTAGGTGTCGGAAAACGAAAAAAGGCTACCAAGGGTGTCTTTAGCCCCGCGAAAGTAACAAGGTTCACCCTGGCAAGCAAATAAAGCTTCCAAACTTAATGGAGACTTAACTCCCGCGCTCCGCCGCCATAAGCCCGTGGGACGCACAGAACAAGCAGGCCCGCATCTTCCGTAATATTCGTATGCACGTAGTCTTCCAAATTTTGCTCGTAGTCAGCCTGATCGTGTCCATGGGGTGCGGGGATAGGTCCTCCGACCCAGCCCTATCCTCTTCGGATGCCGCACCCTCATCATCGCAGCGGAACCCACCTGCGGATTTGGCAGCCGGCGAGCAACAAACAGACACCTCACCAGGACCGATCGCCACTATCCAGGCGCAGTACGGCGAGATTCAGCGGATGCTTGACGCGGGGGAGCTACGGGCCGATACCCTCACCTTTACCTGCCAGACGGAAGACGGGGAATTTTTCCTGGTGCGTCACTTCGACGGGGAGGAGGTGGTCATGATGCGCGCGACCACCGGTATCGGTCATGCCTTCACGACCCGGCGGATGTACTTTCAGGATGGAGAGCTCTTCTTCGCCTGGTGGCAGGACGAACAGTTTAGCCCGGCCGAACCACCCGAAGGTGCCGGGGAGGAATTGGGATGGAGAAGCAGCTATACCGAAACCCGCTACTACGTCGAAGGGGAAAAAGTCATCCGGCAATTGACCAAGACCTACGAAGAAGCAAGCTGGAATGATAACTTAGCGAGTGAAGCCATCCCCAACCAGCCGGTGGACGTACCTCCCGGTACGCCTTACCCCGATCTGGATGACCTGGAAAACTGGAAAGCCGGGGAGGTCGATTGTTAGATATCTGCTAAAAACAGCTCAAAGTACCGATTCATGTCACACCGTAGAGCATTCCTGAAAAACGCCGCTTTCTTTCCCGCCGCTTTGGCGGGCAGCGCGGCATTGCAACAACCCTTATCCATGAACACGGAGGTTCCCGAGCGCATAACCGTCCTTTTTCAGGGGGATTCCATCACCGATGCCGGTCGCGATCGGGAACGTACCGAGCCGAACGATTACGGTAATATGGGGGTGGGGTACGCCCTTTTGGCGTCGGCTATGCTGGTAGGAAATTATCCCGGTACCGATCTGACTTACTACAATCGGGGCATCAGTGGCAACAAGGTATACCAGCTTGACGACCGTTGGGAGGCCGACGCTCTGGGGCTACGGCCGGACGTAGTCAGTATCCTGATCGGGGTCAATGATTTCTGGCACATGCTCAACGGAAACTACGATGGAACGGTGGAGGTATATCGTAACGACTTCCGCGCCCTGCTTGAACGTACGAAACGGGAACGGCCGGAGGTGAAATTTATCCTGTGCGAACCCTTCATTATCCGGGGCGGCAGCGCGGTGGAGGATGAACGCTGGGAAACGGAATTCCCCGCCTACCGGGAGGCCGCGAAAGAATTGGCGGACGAATTCGAGGCCGCCTGGGTGCCGTTCCAGCAGGTTTTCGACGAGGCCCTGGAGGAAGCACCGGCCGAGCACTGGAGCCACGATGGTGTCCACCCGAGTCTGGCCGGGAGTTATCGGATGGCCGAAGCCTGGATGCGAGCGTTTGTTTCCCTGTGGTAATCCAGGCGCAGGCTTATTAAGTGGGAAAAGTTTGCACCGGTGATGAGTGAAATTTACTCGGGTGGCCTATATTATAGGATACAAATCCAGGATGATGCATACGTCGACGGTACCGCTTGCTGAATTTTCCGAACCCCTGCCCGGGGTAGGGTTTGCACCGAGGATTTCGGAACTGTATCCTCCAAGTTTACGCTATCAGTTCAGCCAATTCTGTAGCAACGAGAAGCGGTTCGCCTTAATGCGGTGGGGATTGAATTCGGACCTTAGCAATCTTATGCGGGTTTCGGAAGCGTACGATCCTGTAGAGGGGGTCACGACCGCGATTCTCGATAAAGGAACGCCAAGTTAGCAACACCTATTTTCCGCGCGATTGACGATTCGACCGATCAAGAACGGTAACCAGTGTCGGGACATGTATTGCATCCTATTTACCCGCTATGAACTTCCCCTGAGTGGGAAGCTGAAAATCCAACGAGGACAGACTAAGGGAGGGGTAAGTATAGCGGAGTGTGAGCTGATTGACCAGTTAAAGGGCAAACTTCGAAAACAGGAAATCGTGCTTACCGTGGCCATGTTACAGGAAGAGGCCATCTTCTTAACCATACGGCACACCGCGCGAAGTGTAGAGGTGGATGAGGCCAATACGATCCGTCGCCTGATACGTGATCAGCTGGAAGGGCTGCGCAGGAAAATTCACATCCATAATCTGTCTCCCGCGATTGCTCCCCCCGGGAGTGATCTGCGCAACGGTAAACGACGCAGGGTTCATCGCTTGTCCGAGTTATCGGGCAAAAAAAAGGGCCCGGGCAAAGCCGGGCCGGATCAAATTGACACTATGAACAAACACAAATACGATGATGAATAACAGCATCGAGCAGGGCAATAGCCCTGGTTCACCAGTATGCCAAGAAATATATCTGATTGGTTATTAGGTGAATCTCGAAACTGACATCCGCGATATTATTCGCACGATGTGTAAGAAAAACGGCTCTTTTTGGCATCGTATTGCCAGTGTTAAGAAAATTGAAGTGAGGCCCGGCAGAGAAGAGCCCCGTCCGGATTGACCAGACGGGGCTAAGAAGTGGTGTTGCGTCTAAGTATAAGTACTCTCTCAAATGTATCGCTTATCGGCGATAGTTGTATATACAACAGAATTTGTGGGTGGGCGATTGTTAGTTAAGAAATAGCCTGCCAGTCCAGCGGGAGCAGAAAGGAGAAAGGTATCGTAGTGAATTCCGTGCTCTCCGCGCTGAAAAAGGAATACGGAAACTTCCACGGCACCTCGCGAACGGGGGAGATTGAGCTC
>JBASAV010000107.1:0-5601 GCA_049650785.1 Lewinella sp.
GGCAGTTACACCATCCCCGCCGGCAACCTCTTCCCCGAAGGGACGGAGGGAACCCGTCCGGAGATCTACACCATGGGGCACCGCAACCCGTTCCGTATCAACGTCGACAAGCACACCGGCTACGTATACTGGGGTGACGTCGGTCCCGACGCGGGCGAACCGGACTCCACGCGTGGTCCAGCCGGTCACGACGAGGTAGGCCAGGCGCGCGAACCCGGCAACTTCGGTTGGCCGCACTTCGTCGGCAACAACAAAGCCTACCATAAGTACGACTTCGCCGCGCAAAGCGCCGGGGAAGAATGGGACGCCGCCGCCCCCACCAACAACTCCCCCAACAATACCGGTCTGCGGGAGCTGCCCCCCGCCCGGGAGGCCTTCATCTGGTACCCCTACGGTCAGTCTCCTGACTTCCCGCTGGTTGGAAACGGAGGGCGGAATGCCATGGCCGGCCCCGTCTACTACCGCGAGGACTTTAACGGCGCCGAGCGCGCCTGGCCGGCATACTACGACGGCAAGTTCCTGGCATACGAATGGATGCGCGGCTGGATCATGTCGGTGACCATGGACGATGAAGGAAACCTGACGAATATGGAGCGCTTCATGCCCAACTATAAATTTAGCAACCCGATGGATATGCAGTTCGCCGATAATGGTGATCTGTACATGCTCGAGTACGGTTCCGGCTGGTTCTCCCAGAACGAGGACGCCCGCCTGATCCGCATCGAGTACAACGGCGGCAACCGCAGCCCGCAGGCGATCGCCTCCGTTGATCAGCGGGGCGGTACGCTTCCCCTTACCGTGAACCTTGCGGCTGAAGACGTGACTGATCCCGATGCCGACGAACTCTCCTACGAATGGATCGTGGAGAGCGACCGGGGATTCAAGGAAACCCTGGAGGGCGAAAACGTGAAGCTGACCCTGGAAGACGCCGGCAGCTACCAGGCTACCCTACGGGTTACTGATGGCAACGGGGGGGAAGCGACTTCCGCAGTGAATATCTCGGCGGGCAATTCCCTCCCCGACGTCCAGCTGCAGCTGGTGGATGGCAACCGCAGTTTTTACACGCCGGGCCAGCCCATCCAGTACATGGTGTTGGTGAATGACGAGGAAGACGGATCGCTGGACAACGGCATCACCGCCAGCCAGGTCGCCCTCACCGTGGATTATCTGGCCGAAGGATTCGACCAGGTAGAGATCGCCCGGGGTCACCGGGGTGCCGACGAAGGTGCCATGGCCGGCCGGGGGGAGAGCCTCATCAACGAAAGCGACTGCATCAGTTGTCACGCTGTGGCGAAAGAATCGGTCGGTCCTACCTACCAGGCCGTGGCTGCACGCTACGCCAGTGAAGCCGGATCGCGCGACTATTTGATCGGCAAGATCATCGCCGGCGGGGGCGGCGTCTGGGGAGAAAACGTCATGTCTGCCCACCCCGATCTCTCCGAGGAGCAGGCGGGCCTGATGGTCGATTACATCCTGGCCCTGGACAATGGGGAGGAAAAGGACAAGATGCCCCTGGCGGGGTCCTTCACCCCCGAAGTGCCCGAGGGGGATGCCGGCGTGGGCGTATACTTTCTTCGGGCTGCCTACCAGGATAAGGGGGCTACGGGACTTCCGCCTACCATGTCCGAGGACCTGGTGGTGCTCCGGAACGCTAACGTTGGTGTCCACAGTTACGATGTGGAGGATAAGGTCCAGAAGTTTACCTATCAGGGGAATAAGCTGCTGATCGCGGAGGAAAACGGTGCCTACGTTATGCTGCGCGACGTCGACCTCGCCAACATCAAAAGCCTGACGGTCATGGCTACGGCCCCCCAACCAACGGTGGGTGCCGTAGGCGGTACAGTAGAACTACGCATCGACGGCGCCGACGGCCCGCTGCTTGGCACCTCTGACCCCGTCCTGCCCGCTGAATCGATGTCGCTGCAGCCCAGCATGCTGAATATCCCGATCGAGCTACCACAAGGTGCGGCGGACTCCTCCCACGATATCTACCTGGTATTCGTCAACGAGGAGACGTCGGATAAAACGATTATGGTGGTAATGGGTACGCAGTTTCAGCTGGCTGGGGCACAGATGAGCCGTTAATGGCACCGGTACTGATCAGGACCTCGGAGCGTCCGGTCAACCGTGCAGCGTCGTGCTGCTCCTTGCCAAGGTACCTCTGCGTAGCTGGAAGCCAGATTTTACCGGCCCCGGTAATAGAATCCCAGCCCCCGGGCCAGCTCCTCGGGTAGTTCCGGGAGCGCGGAGCGGGGGATGAGCAGGGAACTGATGTTGTGCAGGTCGCGGAAGATCTTATGCCGCTCGGCGGTCTGCGCCAGATAGCTGTGACCGGAGGAGCCGCCCGTACCGATCTTGTTGCCAATCATCCGCATCACCATCTGGGCGTGGCGGTAGCGCCAGGTCGTCAGGGCTTCATCGATGATGGTCAGCTCGGTCAGCAGCTGGAAGGGGATATTGAGGATGGGCTGGTCGCGGTAGAGGTTGATCAGCAGGGCCGCAATGGTAGCCTCGTAGCTGATGCGTGCCTCCCCCTGCTCCACCATGCGCTCGTGCTCCTCCTTGTCGAGTACGTGGCGGAAGTAGGTCGTCGTGTCTCCCAGTACCCGCAGCCGCATCTCCTTCATATTCTCGCTCAGCTCGCTGTCGCGGATGTGCTGCTGGTCGCGCTCGATCATGCGCTCCACGGCATCTTTATAGTTGGACAGAAAGTCGAAGTCACCGAACTGGAGAAAGGGTGTCCGTTCCAGCCATTGCTCTACCAGTTCGAAGAGGCTGCCGCCCTGCTCCACGGCATCCAGTCGCTCCTGCTGTTCCTCGGTGAAGACAGTCTTATAGGATTTCCCATGATAGGTGAGCCGGTCTTCCTCGCGCAGGCCCAGCATGGTCTCTACCAGCCGAAATTGCACGCTCTGAAAGCCGGAGGCGGGAAACAGATAATCGCGAAAGTCGAGAAAATCCAGCGGCGTCATGGTCTCCATCACCTTCACCTGCTCGATCAGCAGATCGATGATGACGTTCACCCGTCGCAGGCGTAGCAGCACCGTGTGAATGTTATCCTCCCGTACCTGCTCCTCCCGGAACATCAGCAGTACGGAATCCAGTTCCGTCAGTATCTGCTTAAACCACAGCTCGCACACCTGGTGCATGATAATGAACAACGTCTCGTCGTGCGCCGACTCCCCGCCCGCCTTACTGCGCTCCTTTTGTAGGGAGAGCAGGGTATCCAGCTCCAGGTAATTGTGGTAGTGGATGGTGGTGTATTTGTCGGACATGGGGGGGATTTGTGATAAGTGACGGGCGAGGTTGGATTTTTGATTTGGCTGCCGCGTGTGGTAGCTCGCCTGCGGCTCGTTTTCCTCAACACGGATTTCACGGATTTGCTTCGCAGCTGCCTTTGGCGGTTAGGGCACGGATTGTCCTTTGGGGCAGCTCGCCTGTGGCTCGTGTTATCCACCGCGGAGGACGCAATGAGCGCAGAGGTTGCGCAGAGACAAGGCGTAATGCGTACATCGCCATCATGGCTGGCGTATCTCCGTGGCAACTCTGTGCAACCCTCCGTGAAGCACGCAGTGCCATCTGTGTTTAAAAACCTCCGCAAAAAGCTCCGTCCCTCAGCGCCTCCGCGGTAAATTTAAATCTCCTACCGCCTAGCAGCAGCCCCGGAATGCTCCAGAATAAACCCATCTACCACCCGCTTCCACTTCTCGCGGCTTGCCTCTTCCACGTACATCATGTGGCCCGCCTCGAAGTACTCGATCTCAATGTTATCGCGGATGCTGGGGTCGAGGTTGAGGTGGTTGACGGTGTGCTCGATCCCGTAAAAGGGGGTGGCGGCGTCGTAGTAGCCCTGCAGGATCAGCACGTCTAGATTGGGGTTGCCGGACATGGCGGCGGCCAGGTCGGCGGCGGTGCTCACGGCGGCCTGCGTGCCCCAGCCCATGTTACCGGCGTGGGTCCAGTCCCACTTGAAGCCCTCGCGGCCACCGGTGCTGCTGGTGTAGGTCATTGATTTATCGGCCCCGAGTTCCCGGTAGAGGTAATCGCGGAAGGCGGTCATGTAGGCCCCCTGCACGGCTTCACTGAAGGGGTCGCCGCGGTCGGGTTCCTGCCCCATTGGATCCTGGTTGATGGCGGTGAAGCGGGCGTCCAGCCGGCCGGTGGTGGCGGACGTGGTCTGATTTAGTTGCTGGAAGAACTCGCCGTCGGTGAGACGCAGGTTAGCCCGGAGCCAGATGTCGCTACCGATGCCCGTATAGCTAGCGAGTTGATCGGCCAGGCCCTGCTTTTTTTCGTCGCTCAGGCGGTCGCCTTGCAGGAGAGCGGGTGCGTATTCTTCCTCCGTGAAGGTGCGTACCTCATCCATGAAAGAGTCAATATCATCCGGTCGGTTGGGTATCAGCTAGTGGAACCAGCCCGCCGCGGCGTAAGTGGGTAGGAACACGACGTAGCTCTGGTCGTGACCCGCTCCGAAGAAGAGGTCATGGATGTCGAGCGTAGCGGACACCATGATGACGCCGTTCATGGGTATCCCGTTCCCCTGCAGGTGCTTCACCAGGCCGGCATTGCGAAAAGTGCCGTAGCTCTCCCCCAGCAGAAATTTCGGCGCGTTCATGCGATCGTTCTCAATCAGGAATTGCTGAATGAAGAGTCCGATGCTGCGGATATCCTGGTCGGTGCCCCAAAAATCTTTCCATTCCGCCTCGCCCACGGGTTCGCTGAAGCCGACGCCCACCGGGTCGATCATGACCAGGTCGGCCACTTCCAGCAGAGAGTAGTCGTTGTTGATCAGCTTGAAGGGTGGAACCGTGTTGAACAGCAGGTCGTCGGTAGCAATCCGCTTGGGCCCCAGGATCCCGATGTGCAGCCAGAAGGAGGCCGAAAGCGGCCCGCCGTTGTAGGCAAATACGATGGGTCGGGGGTTGGCGGCGTCCTGCCCCTGGGCCAGGTAGCTGGTGTAGCCGAAGTTGGCAATGGGCTTGTCGTTCTCATCGCGTAGGCGTAGCGTACCGGTGGTCGCCTCCAGATTCATCGCGTTTCCGCCAAAAGTGACGATTTGCTCGGAGGTAAAGGTGCGCGCGAGGGCGTCCATCGTATCGGATTGGGCGCTCAACCCAACATGGGTGAACAGGCAAAGCAAGAGGATAGCGTAGCGGTATGGCATAGGGAAATTTGCTGGCCGTACGCTTCAGCCGGATGGGTGTCAGGGGCGTACGAATAAAGAGTTCTTCAAAGTAAGGTAATTGCGGTGGCTTGCCCAAGTGGTTTTTGCGGCGGGGCGCAGGAAAGGGGCTTGCCGGATCCAGGAAACCCTTTTGGATTGGTGCCTCGGCCCGGAGAGTACTCGACCTTGGAATGCACTTGCTGCCCGCCACTGCCCAAAGTCTAGCCCTTCTAGGGTGAGGGGCGGAGAGGGCTATCTCGGCCCGGAGGGCACTCGACCTTGGAATGCACGTAGTCCCCGCCACAGTCCAAGGTCGAGCCCTTCCAGGGTGAGGGGTGGAGAGGAATATCTCGGCCCAGAGGGCGCTCGACCTTGGAATGCACGTAGTCCCCGCCACAGTCCAAGGTCGAGCCCTTTTAGGGCGGGGGGTGGAGAAC
>JBASAV010000108.1:0-6363 GCA_049650785.1 Lewinella sp.
CTCCTTTACCCCGGTTCGCGCCGACCTGGAAGACGTTTACTTCACCCACATCGGCCAGCGCATGGGCCTCGAGCTCGTTTAAATTCCCGTCCGCATGTTCTCCTCTATTCTCAACTTCGAGTTCAAATACCGCCGGGTCCGGCCGGCTACCTACGCCTACTTCTTTCTGCTGTTAGTCTTCGGGTTCATCCTGGCAGCCAACGGGGCCAATGCCATCTCGGAAAAGGCCTACGTGAATTCCGCGACCGTGGTCACCAACCTGGTGGTCGTCGTGAGCATCTTCATGACCCTGCTGGCTTCGGCCGTCATGGGTGTACCGGTCTACCGTGACATCGAGCACGGCGTGAAAAACTATTACTTCAGCTACCCGGTCTCGGAGCGCGGGTACCTGATGGGGCGCTACGTGGGCTCTTTGCTCACCCTGATCTTCATCTCCTTCGGGCTGCTGCTCGGACTGTTCATCGGTTACGCCCTCGGCCCGGCGCTGGGCTGGGAGGAGGCCGAACGCTTCGGGCCGCACCGGCTGGGCGACTATGTCTACGCCTACGTGGTGTTTATGCTGCCAAACCTGCTCCTTACCGGCACGCTCTTCTTTTGCCTGGTGGCGCTGACGCGGCAAATATTTGTGTCATACGTGGGCAGCATCCTGTTCTTCGTTTTCTATCTGGTAGCGACTACGCTGGCGAGCGATCTGGATAATCAGACGCTGGTATCCATTCTCGATCCCTTCGGCACGTTTGCCTTCCGCGAGCAGACGAAGTACCTCACGCCGGTGGAGCAGAATACGTTTCACGTTCCGATCATCGGTACCCTACTCATTAATCGCCTTCTATGGTTCGGCGTAGCAGCTGCCCTGCTGGGATATACCCTGGTCAGCTTTAGGTTCACCCGCTTCCTGGGGGGCGCGCGCGCTAAAGTGAAGGCCCATAACGCGGTAGATAGGGCAACCGAAGTGGACCCGTTCGCGGGGGCGGAGTTGAAGCCCGTACAGCAGCGGTTTAGTACGTCGGGATACCTGCGGCAGATGCTGAGCCAAGTGTGGATCGAATTCAAGAGCATCCTGCGGGACCCTTACTTTATCGGCATCCTGGCCGGGGCGGTGCTGTTCTTATTCTTCGACGGGTGGTTTTCGAACAGCACCTATGGTACGAAGAGCTATCCGACGACCTATTACATGCTGGAGATGAAGAACGCCACCTACATCATCTTCGTTATGGTCATCCTGGTATTCTACACCGGCGAGGTCGTACACCGCGACCGGACGGTCGGCTTCGACCAGATTGCCGATGCGCTCCCCGTGCCCAACTGGGCCGTCTACGGCGGAAAGCTGCTGACGATGGTGCTGGTCACTTTCGTGCTGGTCACCCTTGTCTGGGTAATCGGTGTATTCAGCCAGACCATCCAGGGGTACTTCAACTACGATTTCGGTCAGTACTTCACCGACCTTTACCTACTCACCTGGCCCCAGTATATCGTACTCGTTTCTCTGGCCTTCTTCGTCCATGTCCTGGTGAATAAGAAGTTCGTGGGCCACGTGCTGGCCATCGGGCTTTACGCTGCTCTCTTTTTTATACCGGGCATTCTGGAGATCAACTACAATCTCGTATTGTTCGGTAGCCGGCCCGGCTACATGGTTTCGGACATGAACGATTTTGGCCACTTCATTCCCGCCGTATCCTGGTTTAACGTCTATTGGTTGGCCTTCGGCGTGATGCTAATGCTGCTGGGGCTACTATTTTTCGCCCGGGGAACGGACAACGCCTGGCGAAGCCGCTTTCAACGCGTCGGGCAGGCCTGGGGCTGGCGGCCGGCCGTGGTCCTGGCTACCGCCTTCGGGGTCTTCGCCCTGTCGGGATTCACGATCTACAACAATGTATCGGTCCTCAATGCTTATTCCAATCGCGAAGACGGACTCGACCGGACGGCCGACTACGAACGTCAGTATCGCCGATACCTGGGCATGAACCAGCCCATGATCACCGCGGCCGACGTAGCGGTGGATCTCCGGCCCAACGAGCGAGCCCTGGACGCCCGCGGAACCTTCGGCATTATTAACCGGGGAGACCAGGCGATCGATTCGATCCTCTTCAACATCCCCTTTGACGAAAAGCAGGGGCAGCTGGTGGAATTTACCATCGACGGTTGGCAGACGGAGTTACTTACGGAGGATCAGGAACACGATATGGCCTTTTACCGGCTTACCCCGGCCCTACAACCCGGTGACAGCGTCACGATGACCCTGGCGACCGAGTTAGCCTACCGGGGATTTCCCAACGAGGGGCTTCAGCGAAACATCGTCCACAACGGAACCTTCCTGAACCAGGGGGATATCTTCCCCTCCTTCGGCTATAACCCCGCCGCGGAAATCGGAAGCGAGACCGAGCGGAAAAAGCGGGATTTGCCGCTTCGGGACTATACCCTTCCACCCGTCACCGACGAGCAGGGCCGCAATACCTTTTCGTTCACGCCTTACGCCGATGGCCAGATCAGCTTCCGGGCCGTGGTCTCCACCGATCCCGATCAGATCGCTATTGCCCCCGGCCGCCTGCAGCGGGAATGGACGGAAGACGGCCGCCGCTACTTTGAGTACGCCGAACCGGCTATGGATTATTTCTTCAACATCTCCTCGGCACGCTACACTGTCGACGAGGAAGTATGGAACGGACCTAACGGAGAAGACGTCGATATTCAGGTCTTTCGTCATGAGGACCACGGGCTGAATGTAGACCGCTACATCGACGCCGTGAAGTCGTCCCTTGATTACTTCTCGGAAAACTTCGGCCCCTACCAGTTTGACCAACTGCGTATCCTGGAATTCCCCCGCTACGCCGGCTTCGCCCAGTCTTTTGCCAATACGGTCCCGTACTCTGAAAGCTTCGGCTGGCTGGGTAAGTTCGACGATCCGGACGATACGGATTACGCCTTTACGGTCACCTCCCACGAGGTAGCCCACCAGTGGTGGGGACACCAGATCCAGCCCAGCGCCACCCGCGGAGGCAACCAACTCTCCGAAACCATGGCCGAGTACGCCTCGCTGATGGTCACCAAAGAGCGCTACGGGGAAGCCGCGATGCAGCCAACGCTGAAGTATGAGCTGGACAGCTACCTCCGTGGAAGAGCGGGAGAAAGCAAGTTCGAGAAGACGTTGGTGGACAACGATGATCAAGCGTACGTCTGGTACCGAAAAGGAGCCCTGGTGATGTACGCCCTGCAGGATTACGTCGGAGAAGATCGACTTAACGATGGTTTCCGGGCCTTTATCGACTCCTTTGCCATGCGTAGAACGGGGCCGTATCCCACCTCGGAAGATTGGTACAATAGCATGGCATCCGTCACCCCGGACTCCCTGCAATACTTCCTGGAGGAGAGCTTCCGCGGGATCACGCTCTACGAAAACCGGGCGCTCACCGCCACCAGCGCACCCTCCCCCGATAGCGACGCGGAAAGCTACGCGGTCACCCTGAAGGTCGATACCCGTAAGATCAAGTACGACGGCAATGGCAACGAACTGGAGCGGCCTAACGAACGCAGCCTCATCGAGATCGGTGTATTCGGCCCCGACGGGGAGAATGAATTGGGAATGACCTCAAAAACGCCCCTCTACCTGCAGAAGCACTGGCTGACACCCGGCGAGCATGAGATTACGGTAACGGTTAAGGAGCGTCCCGTGAAAGCCGGCATCGATCCCTACAATAAGTTGATCGACCGGGTCAGTGACGATAACCTGGTCGACGTAGAGTAACCAGCAACCTGCAAACTTTCACAAAAAACTGAAAGCACGTAACAACTACCCCCGCCCCCATCCGTTTTAAACCCTATGAACACCGCTGAACTGCTGGAAAAAGGACTGAACCGCGAATGGCTGACCGCCGAAGAAGGTGTATGGCTGCTCGAGAACGCCGCCACCGCCGAATTGATGCACGTAGCCAACCAGCTGCGCTTCGAATCGGTGCCGGCGCAGGACGTCACCTGGATCATCGATCGAAACAGCAACACGACCAACGTCTGTATCGCCAACTGTAAGTTTTGCAACTTCTACCGGCGGCCCGGCCACGAGGAGAGCTACATCACCAGCATCGAGGAGTATAAGCAGAAGATAGAGGAGACCTTCGCCTTCGGGGGAGAACAGCTCTTGCTGCAGGGGGGGCACCACCCGGATCTCGGCCTGAAATATTACTGCGATCTCTTTAGTGAGTTGAAGGCACTTTACCCGCGACTGAAGCTGCACGCCCTCGGCCCGCCCGAGTTCGCCCACGTGGCCAAGCTGGAGTCCATGAGCCACTACGACGTGCTCAAGGCCCTCAAGGAAGCCGGTCTGGATAGCCTGCCCGGCGCCGGTGCCGAGATCCTCAGCGACCGGGTACGCCGCCTGATCTCCAAAGGGAAGTGCGGCGGCGAGGAGTGGCTGGACGTTATGCGGGCCGCCCACCAGCTCGATATCACTACCTCGGCCACGATGATGTTCGGCCACATCGAGACCAACTGGGAGCGTATGGACCACCTCGTGCGCATGCGGCAGGTCCAGAGCGAAAAGCCGGAGCACGCCAAGGGCTTCCTGGCTTTCATCCCCTGGCCTTTCCAGGACGAAGACACCATCCTCAAGAAGATCAAGCGCGCCCGCAACACCGTTACCGGCGACGAATACATCCGTATGATCGCGCTGAGCCGCATCATGCTGCCGAACGTGGTGAATATCCAGGCGAGCTGGCTCACGGTGGGTAAGCAGGTGGCCCAGCTTTGTCTCCACGCCGGCGCCAACGACTTCGGATCGATCATGATCGAGGAGAACGTGGTGAGTGCCGCCGGGGCCCGCTGGCGCTTTACCGCCGAAGGCATCCAAGAGGCTATCCGGGAAGCCGGCTTCCGCCCGCAGCTACGGACCCAGCAGTACGAGTACCGAGAGCTACCCACTGACATCCGCCAGCAGCAATTGGATACGGCCGAGCTGATCGTAGATTAGCGGCATGGCCGGCACCCTTTACCTCATCCCTTCCACTCTCGGACCGGGGGCGATCGATACGATCCCTCCCGCTACGCTGTCGGTCACGCGCCGGCTGAAGCATTTCGTAGTGGAAACCGGTAAGGTGGCCCGTGCCTTTCTCAAGGAGGTCGAACTGGATCACCGCCTGCAGGAATGCACCTACTACGAGCTCAACAAGCGCACTCGCCCGGATGAACTACCCACCTTTCTGGCACCCGCCATCGATGGGGAAGATATCGGGCTGCTATCGGATGCCGGCGCACCGGGCGTCGCCGATCCGGGGGCGAAGCTGATCCGGCTGGCCCACCAGCGAGGTATCCGGGTGGTACCGCTCGTAGGACCCAGTGCTATCCTGCTCAGTGTGATGGCGTCCGGGCTAAACGGACAGTCCTTCACTTTTCACGGTTATCTGAGCCCCAAACGCCCCCAGTTGGCGAAGGACCTGAAACGGCTCGAAAGCGACAGCCGACGCTACAAACAAACCCAACTCTGGATCGAAGCGCCTTACCGAAATCAGGCGACCATTGAGGTAGCGCTGGAGGCGCTTTCGCCCACTACGCTATTTTGCGCGGCCGTTGACCTGACTACGGAAACGGAATGGGTGCATACCGCCCCGATCGGGGAGTGGTCGGTGGAAGTGGGGGAGGACATTCAGAAGCGGCCGGCGATGTTTTTATTGCTGGCTGACCGTTGATCCGTCGTCTGCCCAGCGATAGCTGGTCCGCCGACGGATCAAACCCGAGCTTACATAACTACCCGCCCTTTCCAAGCGTTACCATTTTCCGATCTTAGCCACCTATCCGGAAATCCCCATTCCCATGGCCGCACGGCTTACGCTTTTCTTCAGTCTGTTTTCCATTTCCCTGTTCGCGCAGTTTGCCAGCCCGATTTCGTGGACCTTCGAGGCCCGTCATCTGGAAGGCGACCGCTTTGAACTGGTAGCTACGGCCAAAGCGGATATGAACTGGTCGATCTACAGCCAGTATACCGAAGAAGGCGGGCCCGTACCCACTGCTTTCTACTGGGACGAGGGCGGTCACTACGAAAAAGTCGGGGAGACGGACGAAGATGGCCACCGCAAAGAGGGCATGGACGAGCTCTTCGGGGTGAACGTCATTAAATTTCTTAGTGACCAGCCTACTAGTTTTACGCAGACGGTGCGCATCCTGGACTACAGTCAGCCCATCACCGGTGAGGTGGAGTATATGTGCTGCGACGATACCCAGTGCCTGCCCCCGACCACGGAACCGTTCACCTATACCATAGCAGCCCCCGCCGCCGACGTTTCAGAGGAGGGCGCCGGAGCGCAGGAAATAGCAACAACCAAAGACCCGGAGCCGGAAGAAACACCCCGTGCCACCACTGCCGTCACCAATACGCCG
>JBASAV010000109.1:0-6019 GCA_049650785.1 Lewinella sp.
AGCTTACACAGGCTCAGAATCAACTTACGGAGGTCGACAATCGGTACACCACCGCGCTGCGTAACGTACAGGCACTTACCCAGCAGCAACAGCACGAACGTACCGTGGTCGCCGACCTGTCCGAGCAGCTGACCGCGCTGGGCAAACCACCCCAGGCCGATGCCGCTGAACTGACCAGGCACGGCAAGAAGCTCGGGGAGGAACTCTCAACCGATCGGCAGCGGCTTGACACATTGCGTAAACTCCGACCCCTACTACCGAAGCTAAGCGCCGAGGAGGCTCGACTGACCAACCTGGAGGCACGTCTGAAAGACCTGGCTGCCAAAATCCAGAGAATCGAAGACGAAGCGGGCCAGCTACGGAGCGTTATCAACGAGACGAAGGCGGAGAAAAAAGTACTGGTCGGCGACCACACCGTGACGGAATGCCGCCGCCGCTTCCGAGAGCGGGAAGAAAAATTACGTCAAACCCTGCAGGAAGCGGAAGCTGTCCAGCAGAGCCTTCGTACCCAAACCGCCTCGCTGGAGGAACGGCAAGCCTCCCTCCGGGAACGGCAGTCCAAAATCCACGAAGAGATAACGATGTTGCGTAAAAGCTTGACGGAGACGCTGGCGGGGCACGACGTAGACTTTTCAACCGCGCGGGCGTGGTTACTTCCTCCGGCCGACGCTATCCGACTACGTCAACGTAATCAACTGGCCGAACGGGAACGGGACACCGCCCGGGCGCTGGCCAGCCAGGTCAGCGGCGAACTCGAACAGGCCAACAGCCAATTGGAAGATTTGGAGCAGCGTAACAGTATCGAGGAGCATCTCAAAATACTGGAAGCGGAACAGGCTGTCACCAACCGAACCATTGGAAAATTGGAAGAACAGCTCAAGCAGGACGACCTACGGATCCAAAAGCTGGAAGGGCTGAACCGGGAACTGGCCGGCCTAGAAAAAGAGCGCGACCGGTGGGCGCGCATGAACGACCTGATCGGTTCCGCCGATGGGAAGAAGTTCCGCAGTTTCGCTCAGAGTATTACCCTTCAGCGCCTGGTCAGCCTCGGTAACGATCATTTGGAAACCATCAATCCCCGCTACCGGATGGTATACGCCCCGCCCGCGCCGGGTGATAAGGAAGAACTCGAATTGGAGATTATCGATACGTATATGAATGATAACCGCCGCACGATGTCGACGCTAAGCGGAGGTGAAAGTTTCCTGGTTAGCCTCGCCCTGGCATTGGCCCTGGCGGACCTGGCCGGCGGTCGGCAACTGATCCAGTCACTTTTCATCGACGAGGGTTTCGGTACGCTGGACGGGAAGACCCTCGATCAGGCCATGGCTACCCTGGAGCAATTACAGGCCCGCGGCAAGACCATCGGCATTATCAGCCACGTGCAGCAGCTGCGCGAGCGCGTACACTGCCAAATTCGGCTCGAACCGGTTGGGGACGGATTCAGTCGTATCGAGCTAGCCAATTGAGGACGCCCGCTTTAAAGTCCGACGCCGCCTCCGCGAAGGCCACGTGACCCACACCGGGTAGAGAAAGCAATTCGGCGTTCACCATCCGCTCGGCGTACGATCGCTGATGCTCGTAGGGGATGATCGGATCCCGCGTACCGGCAATAGCGAGGACGGGGATACGGATGTTCTCGATCTCATCCATCAGGTCCATATCCAGGAGGTACCGAAAGAGCATTCGCTGTCCCCGGATCGAGTGGTGGCTAACGTCCGGAAAGATGTGCCGCAGGGTAGGATCGAGTTGCGGATAAGCCAAGAGCCGGCCCCAGCGCCGCGCGTAAAAGATCGTCGCCATTTTCAGAAACAGGATATGCCGCTGCATTACCCACCAACCGACGTGAAACATCGCCTTACGCAGCAGCGAGCCCTGGCTGAAAAATTGCAGTACCCCCTCCAGTCCTTTCGCCCGGCCAGTCATAAACCCTCCGATGCTGATCACGGAGATCACCCGACCGGGGTGCTTGGCTGCGTAGTTCAGGCAGGCGAACCCACCCAGGCTGTAACCGGCGAGGTGGAAGTTACCCCGGGGCAGCACGGATTCTATCGCTTCGTGCACCAGCTCCGCGAAGACTGTTTCGCTGAGCTGACCGGGAGTGATGTTGCCCGCGAAGCTGCTAGGATGGTGCAGTGGGAGACTGATGGAGAACCAACTGCGCGACTGCCTGATCTCCTCGTACATGGCCGCTTCCCAAAACCGGACGCTGGCGGTTAGCCCGTGTATCCACACCACCGGCGGAAGGGTTGCCGCCGGATTGACGTGCGACAGGATGGCCAGGTGGTGCCCGGCGTGGTCGATGAAAGAAAGTTGGGGCTCGGTCATGGGTCGGCTGGCGAACGAAATGGGGGCCGGGTGGTTAGATTGGGGCAGCTCCGCTATCAGGCGGTCGCAAGGTAGGCCCGAATTGACTTACCGCCATTTTCATCACCAAAACCAAGCTTATATGCAGGTTATCATTCACAAGTCATCCGAATTGTCCGACGTCACCCTCGAGGTTATCAACGAGAAAGTCAACAAACTCGAAACCTACTACGACCGCATCGAACGGGCCGAGGTGTTTATCAAAGAGGACGACGGTAGCGCCACCAACGGCCACACCGTGGAAATTCGACTGGCCATCCCCGGAAACGACCTCTTCGCCAACCACACCGACGAAAGCATCGAGCGCGCTACCGCCGAAGTCACGGAAGCCCTCCGCCGGCAGATCCGTAAGCACAAGAGCAAGCATGGTAACCACGCCTGAGGCGAAATGCTTATCGCGGGAAAGGCCCGGCCGAATGTACGGTCGGGCCTTTTTCGTTTAAACTGTGCGGCGTAGCGCAGGAAGGGAGCTGCCCGATATCCCGTAATATTGTCCAAAATATTCCTTCATGGCCAACGCCCTCCGTCAAACCGATCTCACCTTCGATCCACCCGCCAAGCTCTACCGCGGAAAAGTGAGGGATGTCTACCAACGGGGGAGCAAGCTGATGATGGTCGCCAGCGATCGCATCAGCGCCTTCGATCACGTCCTGCCTCGCGCTATCCCACACAAAGGACAGATCCTGAATCAAATTGCAGCCCATTTTCTGGAGTCCACCCGCGACATCTGCCCCAACTGGCTGGAAAGCAACCCCGATCCCAACGTAGCCATCGGTAAGGCTTGCCAGCCCATTCCCATCGAGATGGTCATCCGCGGCTACCTGGTTGGCCACGGCTGGCGCGAATACCAGGCTGGCCGGCGACTGCTCTGCGGCGTCCCCATGGCCGACGGAATGCGGGAAGCCGATCCCTTCCCCGAGCCCATCATCACGCCCGCCACTAAAGCGGAAGAGGGCCACGACGAAGACATCAGCCGAGAAGCCATTTTAGAAAAGGGCATCGTCAGGCCCGAAGTCTACCGCAAACTGGAAGACTACACCCGCCGCCTTTTCGCCCGCGGCACCGCCATGGCCGCCGAGCGCGGACTCATCCTCGTCGATACCAAGTATGAGTTCGGCATACTGGACGGCGAGATCTACCTCATCGACGAAATTCATACCCCCGATTCCAGCCGCTACTTCTACGCCGAAGGGTACGCGGATCGGCAGGCCAGGGGAGAGCACCAGAAGCAGCTAAGCAAGGAGTTCGTCCGCGAATGGCTCATGGAAAATAACTTTCGCGGCCTCGACGGACAAACCATGCCCGATATGCCCGATGCCTTCGTAGCAAAAGTCACCGCCCGCTACACCGAACTCTACGAACTCATCACCGGTAAGACCTTCGCCCCCGCCGAAACCCAGGACATCGAAGCCCGCATTCGCAGAAAGCTCTCTCGGACCGCCTGGAGCCCGGTCGCCTGAACCCTGTACCCCGAACAGGAACGCCAGCGAAGGTGTATGCAAGGCCGATAACCAACAACTAAAACCGACAACGGATAACCGACAACCAACCATGAAAATACTCTGCATAGGCCGCAACTACGCCGCCCACGCCGCCGAATTAGGCAACGACCGCCCCGAACAGCCCATGGTGTTCATGAAGCCCGGCTCGGCCATCCTACCCAACAATAAGCCCTTCTACTACCCGGAATTCAGTAAGGACATCCACTACGAAGTGGAAGTGGTGGTCAAGATCGCCAAGAACGGACGGCACGTCGAGCCGCAGTTTGCTATGGACTACGTCGAAAGCATCGGGCTCGGCCTGGATCTCACCGCCCGCGACCTCCAGCAAACCTGTAAGGAAAAGGGTCACCCCTGGGAGATTGCCAAAGCCTTCGACAATTCCGCCCCCCTGTCCACCGACTTCTATCCCCCCGAAGATTTCGTCGATCTTAATGACATCGAATTCAGTCTGGAGAAGAACGGTAAGGAGGTACAGCATGGCTACAGCCGCAACATGATATTCTCCGTCACGGACCTGATCTGCTACACCAGCCAGTATTTCCGCATGCAGAAGGGCGACCTCCTTTTCACCGGTACTCCCGAAGGCGTGGGGAGCCTGCAAGTCGGCGACGAGCTGATAGGCTACCTCTTCACCAAAGACGGGAAAAAAGAGATGTTCCGGACCCGGATAAAGTGAGCCGAGATGCGAAGTACCACCGCGAATAGATTAAAAGGCCAAAGAACTAAAAGACCAAAGAACTAAAGAACCAAAGAACCTGTTCTTATCGGGAAGGTCAGCAAAGCGCAAGCCGAGCTGAGTCCCAACGGGGGCGTACCGGAATCGACAGGGAAGTAAGCTTTGTAGTAAGCATGCCGGAGCATGATTGGTTACTCCGTAAAAAATAACGATCTACCCCTTAGTTGGCACTCCCAGCTATGCTATGGCAGCCTAAACTCAGTTTAGCTGTCATTAATGTGCCGTGTGGTTGACGCCTGATACACATCGCGCCGCATATCATCACCCCCTCGGGCTGGCCCGTGACCCTGATCTGAGTCACGGGTGAGATAAAGGATCTAAGGCACCGAATGAGTGGGTTACCAAACTTACCCGGTGCTCGAAAATTCGATTGGTAAATAAGCATGTAGAAAGCTGCCTTGCGCTTTCGCTGGACGCGAGTTCGAATCTCGCCGCCTCCACTTTTAGTCTTCGGCTTCGCCGAAGCGTAGTCGCCTCCGGCGGATCGTGGCCTTTGGCCGTTAGTCCGCCTTCGGTGATAGCATACGCCCCGACATCCTACCCGATGCCGGGGCGTTGCTGTTTATAGCGTAATACCCCAAGAACCTATTGCGGTCCAGACTCCAACGTAGTGAACAACCGTTCGCTATTCCACTGAATCTCTTCGCGAAGGGGCTGATTGCTTAACTTCATTAGAGGATAGTTAAGGGGGGCTGAAGGATCCTTGTCCCAATCAAGGAGGTACAATTCTTTTTCTTGATTAGTCCGGTGCTCACTGAATTCTGTACTTATTCGATGATGATTACTTACCCGCACGAGAGAAAGCACGTACTTCCCCTGGCGCTGGCTGTACTGATAGCTTCGCTCTACCGACATAATCGTAGTCCGATCTTTGTGAACGTACGGACGCTGCGTTAGTGTCTCCTCGTACCGCACCAGGGCAAAGTCGTCGCTATTAATGTACATCTTGCCCGTGTGCGTAGCTAAGTGCGTAGTACCCGCGGTATAGACATTCGGCTTCTCGTTCGTGAAGGCGATGACAAATACTTTTTTACCCGCAAACCGCTGGGTGCCTAATAATTGGTACGAATAGTAGCGAAAGCGGGAAGGGTGCAGAGGGCGATCGTTATTCAGCAGCGGATCGTGGCCGAAGACATCGATTATACTATAACTGTCCCACCGCCTCCGTACTCCCTCCCAATCACTTCGGTGATGTAGCGAATCGATCTGTGCCGTCCGGCCATTCACCACCCGCTGCCAGTTGCGAGTTTCGTAGCCGATCTTGTCGTGAATACGAAGGATAGCGTCTAGGGTATCCGCCCTCGTGGAATCCGCGTACGTTTCCCGCCAGAGATAGCGACCCTGAGAGGCGGTCTGTGGATAGTTGAAGGGGACCGCCGCTACCGCCGCCCGCACAATTTGGATCGGATCGATC